>JAJXTW010000187.1 GCA_021783455.1 Nitrospirota bacterium
GGCTTCTCCCGTTCATGAGGACGGAGTGGAGCGTCTCCCCAAGGTCCTTGATGCGGTATGGCTTCGTGACCACTCCCTGAAAACCGTGGTCACGGTAATGGGCCATGATGGGGTCGTTGGAGTAGCCGCTCGACACGATCGCTTTCACGTTCGGATCTATTTCAAGAAGGTGCAGCAATGCTTCTTTCCCCCCCATCCCTCCCGGGACCGTCAGATCCATGATGACTGCATCAAAGGGTTGCCCCGCTGCTTTCTCCCGCTGGTACAATTCCACGGCGCCTGCGCCATCATCGGCAAACTGGACAACATAGCCGAGCCGCTTCAAGACGTCGCCCGTCGTCTGCCGCACGTCGTCTTCGTCATCCATGAGCAGAATTTTCCCCGTCCCAATGAACAGCTGAACGTCGTCGATTTGTTTGAATGCCTTGCCGGACACCGATGCGGGAAAGTAAATGGTAAAGGTGGTGCCCACGCCCAATTGCGACTCGGCGATGATATGGCCTCCATGCTTCTTGATGATGGAGTAAGACGTGGCAAGCCCAAGTCCGCTCCCTTTTTGCTTGGTGGTAAAGTAGGGATCAAAAATCTTCGACAGGTGCTCCTGGGCGATCCCGACTCCGTGGTCCTGCACGCTGACCTTGACATAGGCCCCCGGACAAAGCGGAAGCCCGCTTGACTCGGTCATCACGTTGTTCTCACAGCGGATCGTAATGACCCCTCCTGCGGGCATGGCATGGTCGGCGTTGATGACGAGATTATGGATGACCTGGCTGATCTGGCCTTCATCGATATCAAGCAGCCAAAGATTATCGGCAAAATAAAAATCATAACGGACCCGCGAGCCGCGCAGGGCAAAACCCGCGGCCTCTTTGACCAGGTCGTTGATCGCAGTCGTCTTTTTTACAGGAGAACCTCCCTTGGAAAACGTGAGAAGCTGCCGCGTCAGGTCCTGTGCGCGGAGGGATGCCCGCTCTGCCGCTTCCAGCTGCCGATACGGAGTGTCCTCGCGCTTCATATCGAGCATCGCCAGCGAGATGTTCCCCATGATCGAAGCAAGCAGATTGTTGAAATCGTGAGCAATGCCGCCGGCGAGGATGCCCAGGGATTCCAGTTTTTGCGCCTTGAGCAGTTCCTCTTCCATCCGTTCCCGGTCCTCGATCTAATTGTGAAGTTTCTCGTTCGCCTGGGTCAGTTCCCGCGTGCGGTCCTCGACGAGCTTCATCAATTGTTCACGGTGCCGTTTCAGGATCCCTTCGGCCTGTTTCTGCTCGGTGACGTCGCGTATGATGCCCACCATGGCAATAGGCTTGCCCTGCTCATTCTTGACCATCGACGTGGAGATCCAGACGGGAAAGACCCTGCCGTCCTTGTGAACCACCATCAGTTCACCGTTCCATCGCCCCGACATTTTCAAATGCGGGATAATGACCCGGTCGGCAAATTCCCTGTCCGCGTTCATTTCATTGACATGTTTGCCCGCCAGTTCGCTTGGAGAAAAGCCGTAAATCTCCTCCACGGCCTTATTTGAATAGACAACCGTTCCATCGAGATCGACGATCTGGATTCCATCCATCGCCTCTTCAATGGCCTCCGAAAAAAGCTTCAGCTGTTCTTCCGCCTTTTTCCGGACCGTAATGTCCCTGACAGCTTCGATGCCGGCTATAACCTGTCCCGTGGAGTCCCTGAGCGGAGAAGCTTTTATTTCCAGCGTTTGCATCTCATGGCCTCTGACCAGCAATTTTTCCAGGGTATGGATCTGCCCATCGTGGAAGGAAGCGGCCACGGGACAGCCTTCGCAGATATGCCCGCCCTGCGAATACGCCAGGTAACAAATTTCTCCGACCCGGTCGCCCCCCGGCATGCTTTTTTGCACGTCGTTCTGGTAGATAATCCTGAAGTCCCGATTCAGGATGTTGATGCCGTCGCCGATGGCGGAGATGATGGCTTCCGATCTCGCCTTTTCATCCTCAATTTTTTCTATGGCTATTTTCAGCCCCTCTTCGGTTTCCTTGCGCTTGGTGATATCCCGCGCGATTCCCTGGGTGCCTGCAAATGCACTTTTTTTGTCCCGTAATAAGCGCACGTTGTGGATCACGGAAATGACGTTGCCGGTCCTGGTAAGATAGCGATTCTCGAAGTTGAATACGTCGATGTTCTTCTCGATCATTCCCCGGTATCTTTCGCTGGTCTTTTCGCGGTCATCGGGATGAATCAATTCGAGCCATGGCCGTCCGATGACCTGTTCAGGAGTGTATCCCAGGATTTTATAAGCCGCATCGTTCATGAATGTCTGATTACCGTCTTTATCTGCAACGTAAATAATGTCAGCCGCCAGTTCCACGAGGTTCTCGTACCGGTTTTCAGCCAGTCGGCGCTTTGTCTTCATGCGAATGATCACAACTCCGAAGGCGATCAGGCCGAGCATCACGAAAATTCGAAAATAGAGTTCATGCGGAGAAAAATCAAAAAAGGAGGATAAAAAAGTTTCGTGAAACACAAGACTGTCAATGCAGGCATCGATGATCCAGAGGAGGAGGAATCCGGCAAAAGAAAGGACGATAATTGCTTGTTTGTCTTTCATCTTCATAGGTCACCCGGGGGATATTCGGCCCTCGCAAAAATGACACTATTGTAACCAAATAACAGGATATGTCAATTGAAGAGTTCGTCGGTGGGTACTACTGTCTGCGTTAAGTTACGTATAAGGAGAAGAGAAGGCAAAACAGGAAAAGGCGACATATGTTCTCTTTTCTTGGATTTCCCCTGCTCTCCCCAAAAAGTTATTATCCTAAGCAGCTGCGGGTAATCGCTTACTACTACAGCGACGCTTTTCCGTCATTCCCGAATATTGCTGTCGGGAATCCAGGTTTTTCAAGATTGCAAAATCAAAATCACTGGATTCCGGCTTGAACCATGCCGGAATGACGGATAATCTACGCTGCCGCACCGCAGAGTTATTTTGTTGTTTTTGCTTCACCCGGTTGCGGAGCAGGCATGATTTTCTGGACTTTGCCCATGGCATTCATGCTCCAGGTGGTTCCGCCCAGCTTTTCCATGACGACTTTATACTTTGCTTCGGCTTCAGGCATGTTCCCCGCTGCTTCATACAACCGGGCAAGTTCGACCGTGGCAACGCCCGGCCCCGTCAGCGCTTCTGCCTGCTGGAATGCTTTCCGCGCGTCGGCGAGTTTCCCCTGCCCCTCGTATACATACGCCATGCGCTGGTACACCAGGCCGAGCAGGTATTTATCACGGGAATATGTATGAACGAAAGCCTGATATTCTTTGAGCGCTTCATCCGCCCGTCCAAGGCTCACGAGACAATTGCCTGCATAGTATTGGGCAACCGCGCCGCTCGTCGTATGGGGATATTTTTTCTGCGCGTCGCGGAAGAGGTCGAGCGCCTTCCCGTAGTCCGCGCTCGCACCCGTAGATGGGCTGTAGAATTCATACGCGGCGGCCACGAGCGGGGCGGCCTTCTGTTCCTGGGATGAGCGAAACATCGCGTACCCCGCGATGAGGACGAGCGCCACCGCGGCAGCGACGGCGGCAATTCGCAATTGTTTCTGATATCCCGCCAGAGCGTGCTGGACCTTATGAGCAAGCGTTACAATCTCCTGCTCTTGCTGGATTTTTACGGCGGACCCTCTTTTCTTGATTGTCGGCATCTGCAGCAACCTCCTGGTGAAAGTAATTTAGCATTCGCACTCCGTCCGGACGTACGGAGCTCGTTTGTTATTTTTTAAACGCAGCAGCAGCTTTCCCGGCAAGTTCCCGGGAATTTTTAAACACGGCTTCCACCTGGCCCCTGGACAGCCCCGCGCCGAGCAAAATATTCTGCGCCAGCTCGTCGGTGACCAGGTCGCCGGGTTCATGGGTATCGGTATCGATCACGAGTTTTGCTCCCGTGTCTCCGGCCATCTTCGCAACATGACCGTTGGACAAGCTGTGGCCCTTGCGCGTGGTGATCTCCAGATAGACGCCGTTCTTCGCGGCCAGCATCGCTTCGTCCTTCGTGATGAGCCCGGGATGCGCCAGGATGTCCACTTTGGCCTCGATCGCGGCGCGGTTCGTACCGGGATGGACCGGTTCGACGAGCGTCTCGCCGTGGGCCACGATGATTGCGGCCCCGAGCGAACGCGCCCGGTCCGTAAGCTCGGCAAAGGTCTCCGGAGGGATGTGAGTCAGTTCAATGCCCGGCAGCGCCGTGATTTTCCAGCGGCGGTTCAGTTCTTTGCATGCCGCGGCCACGCGCGGGATCGTAAAATCAAGATTCGATGCATCGGCGTGGTCCGTAATGGCGATTACTTCGTAACCTTTCATCACGGCGCGCCGAACGAGTTCCGACGGGACCAGCGCTCCGTCGCTGAACAAGGAATGAGTATGAAGATCTATCATAGCAGCTCCTCAAAGTTTCCCCCTGCGTCTTTTGCGGGAAACGTGCTTTTATCGCTTTTTCCCCTGGTAACTGCCCTGTTTCTCCATAACAATGTCGAGGTCGCGCAGGAACTCGCTTCGGGTCTTGTTCCAGACAGGCGCGATCAGGATGTCGTCGGGAGCAGCGGCGAATAAACGCTGGAGTATGATACGGGGAGGAAGCCTTTCGATGAAATCGGCAAGCATGGACAGGTACTCTTCGTATCCGAACGTCGGAAACGGCCTTGCCGCATACAACTCGGCCAGGGCAGTCTCCTTCACCACCTGGAGTTGATGGATCTTAAGAAATTCGATCGGCAATTGTGAAAGTTCATCGGCCATGCCGAGCGTTTCGTCGCGCGTCTCCGTGGGCAACCCGAGAATAAGGTGCGCGCCGACTCTGATTCCCCTGTCCACGGTCATGGCAAGGGCGTTTTTAAAACAGGCGTAATCATGGCCGCGGTTGATAAACTCCAGAGTCTTGTCATAAATGGACTGGAGACCGTACTCGACAAGAACAAAATGATCCTGGGCAAGAGTTTCCAGGAGTGCGATCTTTTCCTTATCTACGCAGTCCGGTCGCGTGCCGATGGCCAGCCCTATCACGCCGGGATTGTCGAGGGCCTCCCGGTAAAGCCGTTCGAGAACAGCAACAGACGCGTACGTGTTCGTATACGGCTGGAAATACACAATGAACTTCTCCGCGCCATAACGTGACCGAAGGTAAGGAATCCCCTTTGCTATTTGCTCACGGAGCGAAGACGTGCTGGTGCATGCCGTGGGCCTGAAACTGTCGTTGTTGCAGTAAATGCATCCGCCCGTGGCAACCGTTCCGTCGCGGTTCGGGCAGGTAAACCCGGCATCCACGTTCACCTTATAGACCGGCACATGGTACAGGTCCTTCATGTACTGGCCAAAGGCGTTGTACCGTCTCATCGATGTTTTTTTATTGGAAATTTCAGCTACTTTCATCATTAACCTGATTCCGGGACCCGTAACTAAAGAGGGAAGAGTCTCGATACTATACCAGAGGCGGGCAAAAAAATCCAGAAAGGAATCGCTATTTCAGGGGTTTAGTGGAGCCCCTCCAGCAGGAGCCGGGGCGTGCCAGTCGGGATTCAGGAGATCAGTCGAAGGACGTTTTCCAAAAAATCTTCCGCAATCGGCAACAATTCCTCCACATCTTCCGGTTCGGCCTTCTTACGCCCCTCGCAAGAACACGCCGGCCGCAGTTCAAAGGCTTTTCGTATCGCCTGAATGAACCGGTCGTCGATATCTCCTTTTGCCGCAAACTCACGTTCGAAGAGAGCAATCGCCGTACTCTGCATGGGCGCTGTTATACCCCGGGCCTGCAGCAGCCCCAGAACCGGATAGAGGAAAGCGTAGTAAAGGCTGTTCATCACGAAGTTTACCTCCGCATCCTGCACCAGGAGCGTCTTGGCCTCTTCAAGAGACTCCCTGGCCTGATCCAGCCTCTCCCGCACCAGTTTCTTCTGACCGTCGTCCATTAACATGGTTCCTCTGTCCTCTGTCCTCTGTCCTCTGTCCTCTGTCCTCTGTCCTCTGTCCTCTGTCCTCTGTCCTCTGTCCTCTG
>JAJXTW010000188.1 GCA_021783455.1 Nitrospirota bacterium
GCCCGGGAACCGAGAGGGCCATCCGCTCGCTCTCCCCCTGTCCGAGAATTGCGCCTACCATGCCGAGATCGGTTTCCAAAAATTGCAGGCGCTGAAATGTCGCCATGCCGGCGGCCTTGCTTGCAACATGAAGGTCTTCCTTGGCCTGCGAGTAAAGGTTTTTCGTTACCTGGCTAAAGGTAAAATAGGCGAGTGCACTTAAGGGGATAAGCGCGCAGAGGATAAAGAGCAAAAAGATGCGCTGCGCGACTTTGCTGCGGAAAAAAGTACGTTTTCCTTTCAAGGATCTCAGCACGTTCACAGGCGCTTTCCTCTTATCCGGGCATGCTAGAATGCGGATGCCAGGCCAATATATCCTCCGTTGTTTGCGCGGATAACGTCATCCTGGCTATTCTTGGCAGTGAGCGGGGGGGAGCTTTTACGATCTCTGCCCATACTGTAAAGATCGTAGTCAGTATTGATGGGAACCAGGAAGCGATCCTTTCTGAAACTCCCCTTGCCCTTCGTTGTGGAGTTTTGGATATTGAGATATTGATAGGGGCTCCCCCAAGGATCGAGAAGGGTTGCATAGCCAACCTCGGCAAGAGACTGAGGATACTTGCCTGTCTCGAATTGATAGGTTGTAATCGCTTGCGAAATCATTTTGATTTCCGCAATGGTGCGTACGACCCTTGCCTTTTCTATATATTCTGTGTAGAGTGGAGTTGCTATCGCGCTTAGCACGGCCACTATTGCGACTACTACCATGAGTTCAACAAACGTGAATCCCGTGGATTTTATGAGGTTGCTTCCCCGGATATCCGCACAAACCCCGTTCCCCTGGAGGTTATTCCTGCTCATTGAATCCCTCGCCCTCGCAACGATCATTTCTACTCAACCTTGAAATAGTCAATTCTTTCCGCAATCAGGCTTTCTTTCTCCTGTACGGCATTCATGAGTTCCCTTATTTCTCCCGTTGACGCATGCCCGATCGCGTTGCTGCATGCAACGATCGCTTCATGCAGGCTCGATTGCGTTTTCCGAATTTCCCCCACCTTTAGGCGGAGTTGTTCGAGCATCTGGTTGGCGGCCTCCACCTCCCCAATAAGGTGGTCGCCCTTTCGAACGGGAGTTGGCCTGCGGAGATCGCCGTTTTTGAGGGACGTAAGAATAACGGTTATTCGGTTGAGGGGCCCTGCCAACCTGTGCGAAGCGCGCAGGGAGAGCAGACCGATGAGGAGAAAAGAGAACAACACGGGAGGCCAGAAATTCGCGTTTAAATATAAGAGTACGCTTGCCGCCTCCTCTACGCCCGGGGGCATGAAAGAATCGTGTCTCCGCCCCAGTTCGATGAACAACGGGGTGAATAATGCCAGCCCGATAACCGCGAGGAACAGAAAGATTTGAAAGAAAGAAGTATACAGCAGCCAGTATTGAAGGGCTTTGTTGATGAGGAATGTGCGTCTGAATCTGTGGTTCCTAAAGGATTTTATCATCTGGCGTCTCCTGACCTGTCCTTTTCCCAGATTTCCTTGCTGTTTTTCAATTGAATGGTTCCCCCGGAATCGGAATGATAAGTGAAGGTGAGAGTCTCTTTCTCTCCTTCTGCATCTCTGTAAGAGAAGATATATACTATTCCATCAACGCCCTGTTTAATGACGATTTTATCTATCGTGTGAGATACTTCTTCACCGTCACCGACGCCGTATATCACTGTGTGTTCGCTAAACTTCATGTAGCGGTCAGCATATTGCGGAGCAGAGGTCTTCCATTTTCCTACAAGATCGTTCGGGACGACAACAACATGGGGCTCACAAGCGACAACAAAGAGCAAAATCAACAGAATGTTTTTTACCAGATATTTATAATAATCAGCAGAAGTCCTGCGCATATTACGCAGGTCCGATCTGCCGTCAGTTATGATTGCTTTTTGCAGCATCGTTCCCCTCCCGAATTATGCGAGCGAGTTTTTATGAAAATGTCCCGTTCTATGAGGATCTTTTTCAAGATTCACCCACCGCAACGATACGGGCCGTTGACCCCATCTCATCCGCCACGTCATCTTCCTGAGAACGCCGAATGCCCTTGAATTCAAACTTAATTATAACACAGTTAATTCATTTCCTGCAAAAAACTGCTTAGGCTTTTTTCAAACCGAGGAGAAGGGCCGCATTGTCAAAGAGCATCTTCTCTTTCAGCCGGTCCGATATCTTAAGCCGCAGCGTCCGCTCGAGCATCTCTTTCTGGTCCGTCCAGGGGCTGTCGCTCCCGAAGAGGATCCGGTCCTCGTCAAAATGGGAAAGGGCCTTGATGAATTCGTCATCACTGATTTCGCTCAGGGTGAGCGACGTTTCCGTATACACATTCCGGCACGCGCTGAGACAACTGATCCGGTCCCACTGCTTCCATCCGCCGACATGGGTGCAGATGATCGTCAGGTCCTTGAACCAGTTGGCCACTTTCGCGACCCGCTCCACGTCGGCCTGCTTGTTTCCCGGGAAGGCCATATCGTAACCGGTATGGAACATGACGTAAAACCCGAAGCTCGCCATCAACTCATAAAAGCCGTACATGTATTTGTCATCAATAAAAAAATTTTGGTACATGGGGTGCAGCTTAACCCCCCGGATGCCGGCAACATGCGCCTCTCCGAACATGTCCTCGACCTCGTAGGTGTCGTTCGAGGGATGGAAGGAGATCAGCGGATGAATGCTCTCACTCTTGATCTCCTTGCAGAATTCGAGAATGGGCCGCATCTGGTTCGGCTTCGTGGCAATGTTCGCAACCAGGCTTGCGGAAATGTTCGCCCGCTTCATGGAATCAAGCAGGCCCTGAAGCGTCCCGTCCGCGCACGGCCGGTAGTCACCGGACTCCGCTGACAGGGCGTCCATGGCGGTTTTTGCGATCTTGTCGGGAAAAATGTGGGTGTGGAAGTCGATGATGTTCATAATGTTTGCATAGGGCATGGGGCAGAGAGTAGAGGCAGAGTGAACGGATTAAGTTCCTCGCACCATGCTCTATGCACCCTGCTCTCTGCTCGTTGCCTCTTCTCCTTTAGAATTTCCTGTTATCAATAACTCTTTTCGCTTTTCCTTCGAACCGTTCCAACGTCTTTTTTTCCACGAGCTTGACCTCTACGGAAATGCCGAGTTCCCCGGCAAGGCGTTTTTTGATCGTTTCCTTAAGCTCGCTCTGTTTCTTCATCTCATCGAAGAAGATTGACTCCGATACCTCAACGTTGACCGTGGTCTCGTCAAGGGCGCCCTTGCGGTCGATGACGATCTGGTAGTGCGGGGCCACTCCCTCGATCTCGAAGAGCACGGTCTCGATCTGCTGCGGGAACACGTTCACCCCGCGGATGATCAGCATGTCGTCGGTCCTGCCGAAGACGCGCGCCATTCTTCTCATGGTCCTGCCGCAGGCACAGGGTTCGGGGATGAGACGGGTCAGATCCCGGGTCCGGTACCGGATGACCGGGAAGGCTTCCTTGGTGAGCGTCGTGATGACCAGCTCGCCTGCTTCGCCGGGCGCCACGGGTTCCAGGGTTGCCGGATTGATCAGCTCGACCAGGAAGTGGTCTTCAGCGATATGCAGGCCGTGCCGTTCCATGCACTCGCCGGCCACGCCGGGGCCCATAACCTCCGAGAGACCGTAGTTGTCCGTGGCCACGATCTTGAGCTTGTTCTCCAGTTCCTTCCGCATCGCCTCCGACCAGGGCTCGGCGCCGAAGAGTCCGTACTTGAGCGACAGGGAATTCCGGTTGATGCCCATCTCCATCATCGTGTCCGCGATCAGCATGGCATAGGAGGGCGTGCCGACGAGGGCCGTGGTCTTGAAGTCCTGCATGATCTGGATCTGGCGCTTGGTGTTGCCGCTAGAGATCGGGATCACCGAGGCGCCCACGCGCTCCGCGCCGTAATGCAGGCCGAAGGCGCCGGTAAACAGCCCATAGTTGAACGAGATCTGGATCACGTCATCCTTCGTGATCCCGCCTGCAGTGAGGATCCGCGCAACCAGGTTCGACCAGGTCTTGATGTCGTTCCGCGAGTAGCCCACCACCGTGGCCATGCCCGTGGTTCCAGACGAGGCATGCACCCGGACGACCTCGCGGAGCGGTACGGCGAAGAGGCCGTAGGGATAATTGTCCCGGAGATCGTTCTTGGTCGTGAACGGCAGTTTCTTAAGATCATCGAGCGAGCGCAGATCGTCGGGGTTGAACTTGACCTCATCGAACCTTTTCCGGTAGAACGGAACATTCATGTAGACCCGGCTTAAGGTCGATTCGAGCCGCTCGATCTGGAGCTGCTCCAGCTCCTCCCTGTCCATGCATTCGCTTTCAGGCTGCCAGTACATGAGCACCTCCGGTTCGATAAAAAAAAATTAAAAATGAGGAATTAGAAATTAGGAATTAACGAATTAAAAAACTTCCACCATTTCTCATTCCTAATTGCTCTAATTGCCTTCCTGCTCTCTTCCCAGATACGCCCGCTGCACATCTTTGTTCGCGAGCAAATCCTCGGCATCTCCTTCGAGGATGATCCGGCCGGTTTCGAGCACGTAGCCGCGGTTGGCGATCTTGAGCGCGCTCCTGGCATTCTGCTCCACGAGCAGCACCGTATTTCCCTGCTCCCGGATCCTGATGATGATGTTGAAAATTTCCTTCACCATGAGCGGCGCCAGACCCATGGACGGCTCGTCGAGCATGATGAGCTTGGGCCGCGCCATAAGCGCCCTGGCCATGGCGAGCATCTGCTGTTCTCCGCCGGAGAGCGTGCCGGCCAGCTGGCGTTCGCGCTGCCGGAGCACCGGGAACAAGCCGTACACCTGTTCGAGATCGTGCTCCACGTCATGCTTGTTGCCGCGCTTGAACTGGACGTAGGCGCCGAGCAGAAGGTTCTCCCGGACCGGCATGGCCGGGAACACCTGGCGTCCTTCGGGAACGAGCGAACAGCCGTTCATGACGATCCGCTCGGTAGGCATGCGGCTGATCTCCTGGTCGCTGAAGAAGATCTCGCCCGCCTGCGGCCGGAGAAGCCCGGTCACGGTCTTTAACAGCGTGCTTTTCCCTGCGCCGTTGGCGCCGATGATCGTAACGATCTCTCCCGGCTTCACATGGATCGATACGCGCCGGAGGACCGTCAGCGTCCCGTAGCCCGCATCGAGGTTCCGTATCTTAAGCATCGTCTTCTCCCAGATAGACCCGGACGACCTCGGGGTTTTCCTGGACAGCGCGCGGCGTGTCGTCGGCGATTTTTTCGCCGTAGCTCAGGACAATGATCTCATTGGAAATGTTCATGACCAGGCTCATGTCGTGCTCGACGATCAGGACCGTGATGCCGAGGTCCCGTACTTTGGAAATGAGCTTTGCCGTGTCCGCGGTCTCGCGCATATTGAGCCCGGCCGCGGGCTCGTCCAAAAGCAGCATGGTCGGCCCGCTGGCAAGAGCCCGGGCGAGCTCCACCGCGCGCTGCTGGCCGTAGGACAGGCTCGTCGCCTCAAAAGACGCGAGGCCCGCAATGCCCAGAAAATCCATAAGCTCGATCGATTTTTTCCTGATCTCCTCTTCCTCGCGCCAGGTAAAGGGGAGGTTCAGCATGCCGGCGATGAATCCCGCACGGCTCCGGCTATGGCAGCCGACCATCACGTTTTCGAGCGCGGTCATGTGCGCGAACAGCCTGATATGCTGGAACGTGCGCGACATGCCCTGGTCCGCGATTTCGTGGGGCTGTTTCCCCTGGATCGGCGCGTCCCTATATACAATGCTGCCTGCATCGGGCGCAAGAAATCCGGACAGGAGGTTAAAGAGGGTGGTCTTGCCCGCGCCGTTCGGCCCGATCACGGCCTTGATGCAGCCCTGCTGCACGGAGAAGGACACATCCTTCACCGCCTGGAGCCCGCCGAAGCGCTTGCTGATATTTTTTACTTCGAGTAGAGCCATAAGAACCCTTTGCCACAGAGCTTGCTATATTGTAGAAAGTAGCTAAGCCGCGGCAAAAACGGCTATACTC
>JAJXTW010000189.1 GCA_021783455.1 Nitrospirota bacterium
GGGGAGCCGGACGCCTTCTGGCTCTCGTGGTATGCCGACTACCCTGACCCGGAAAACTTCCTCTTCCCCCTTTTTGATTCAGCAAGCGCAGGTTCCGGCGGCAATCGAACGCGGTGCAACGACCCCGAACTGGACCGGCTGATTGAAACTGCCCAGCACACCATGGACGAAAGACTACGTTACCGGCTCTACCGGCAGGCGGAAAAACGAATCATTAAAGACGCCCCTTGGGTCTTCATGTGGCACAAAGCAGACTACTACGTTGTACAACCATGGGTAAAAGATTTCAGAATCTATCCCATTTATTCCATAGACAAGCGCGTAGACGTGCGCATACAACGCTAACGCGTTTGTCTTGGTCCCCTATCCTCTGGTTGTGTTCCTTACCCCTTCCAGTCGTGTGCCATGCTTTTTACCCTGGTGGACATTTCCGGCGAAAATTCCATGATCCCGTGGGCTTCTCTCGCATGCATGGCAATTCCGTCGGCGATCAATTCTTCGGTCTGCGCAATATATCTGAATCCACAATCAAATCCGAGGTTTTTGCATGACGCCGCTTTCAGCTCCTGTTCTGCGTCTCCTGCTCCGGTTCTGCGTCTCCTGCGGAAATCTCGATGGGCTCTGCGTTGTTGAAGGCCTGCTTGATCGCACCGACCATTTCCTGGGTCAACGCAGGCACGCCGTGGACGTCCCGCAGATGTATAGCCACAACATCCATCAATAGTTCTTCGGTCCTGGCAGCATGTTTCCAGCCGCAATCATGTCCCAAGCTCCTGCACGCAACCTCTCTCATGGAGCACCTCCCCTGATCCTAGAAAGAGCACTTGGACGCGGATTTGCACAGATGCACGCAGATTTTTAAAAGCTTGAATTAAAAACTCAAATCGCTTTTTAGGTGAATGCCAAACTGTGATTATCTTTTTGATTTATCCGTGGAAATCTGCGTTGATCTGCGTCCAACTTCCGTTTTCAGGCTGATGCGTTCGTATTAAACAAGCCTGAACTACTCTTGTATTAACTATAGCACGGGAAAGGGCTACGTCACGTATTGAAAAAATTTGCTGATACTCCTGGGGGGAAGAGGGGCTGCAGAAGAGGAAAAAACAACAAAAAACGCCGATTTGCCTGGACAATCGCAAACCGGCGCACGTAATCATGAATATTGTAAAAAAGGGGGAACGTCGGATCCGAGGCCCCGCGAAGCCCTAATTCAAGCCTCCATAGGAGTGGAGACCGGAAAGCACGAGGTTCACGCCGAGATAGGTAAAGATAACGGCGAGGAAGCCTACTGCGGAAATGACCGCCATCTGGGCGCCTTTCCATCCCCGCACGTAACGCGCATGCAGGTAAATTGCATACACAAACCAGGTAATGAGCGACCAGGTCTCTTTCGGGTCCCAGCTCCAATAGGTGCCCCAGGCGCTGTTGGCCCAGACCGCTCCGGTGATGATGCCGGCCGTAAGCAGCGGCCAGCCGATCGCGATCATGCGATACGTTACGTCGTCCAAAAGGTCCTGCGCCGGAATGTACGGCTTCAGCAGCCTCTTGAGGCCCATCCCCTTGGACCAGATGAAATAGAACACTGCAAGGACCGCTGCCCAGCTGACGATCGTAACCGGGGTGGAGCTGTTCAGGAATGTCGATTCGAACATATGCTTTTTGTACGATTCTCCGGCAGCAAGGTTCTTCATGGAGACCAGGTACACGAAGTCGATGCCCATGGCGACCAAAAGAACGATTGCGAGAGTAATGCAAAAAGACCAGAACAGGAAGACCTGCGACTTGTTTCGTGCGCCTGCAACAATCAAATAAATGAACCAGGCGAGAACCAGCACGCCGAGGCCGAGCCAGAACGCGGTCTTCATCCGGTCCCCCTGGCTCGCCATGAAATATCCGATCGGCGCCAGGACAACAATCGTTCCCAGCCCGGCAAAAAGATTGGCAACCGGGCCCTTCTCATCTGTATTCATGAGCAGATAGATCATGCTGATGGCGAAGGCGACCCCGAACGCGGCATATCCCAGGAAGCTTATCAGCACATGGTAGAAAAGCCAGTTGCTCTTCAGCGCCGGGACCAGCGGTGTTATATCCGAGCTGATGCCTGCGACATTGATAAAGGCAAGCGCAAGGAACGCCACCGGCATCACGAAGGCGCCGAAGGCCTTGGTCTTGTATTTAAACTCGACGATGAGATAGATCAGCACCGTGCTCCAGGTGAAGAAGACCAGCGATTCGTAAAGATTGGAGAGCGGCACTCTCCCGATGTCCATCTGATAGGACTCCCGCCACCGGAGCAGCAGGGCCAAGGTCTGAATGACGAACCCCGCGAGCGTTATTGCCGTGGCGGTCCAACCGATCGCTTTTTTCCGAAACGCAAGATAGCTGATATACAGCACCATTGCGGCCAAATATGCCAATGTTGCAATATTGAAGAGCAACGAACTTTCCATCTCTTTATTCCTCCGTAAAAATTACGCTTACCCGCTTACTTTATGATTTCTTCCGCGATCCTGTTGAATTCTTTTTCAAAACCGATCCGGTTCCGGTTGGCGGAGCCTGCCACCAGAACGACTGTCTGCCCCTGCCGGTCCTGGATCCGCACCCACAATTTCCGATGAGAGCCGAAGAAGGCGATGAGCGGTCCGATGCAGAGCATGATGAATCCGGTATACACGACCCAGACTCCCGGGTCCTTGGTGACTTGCAGGCCGGTATACCGCGCCCCAACGTATCCCCGGTAGGTGATGACATAACCCTCGGGCATATTCGGCTGGCCCGGGTCTGTTTTCATGACCGCCGTCTTGTAGATCGGCTTGCCGCCGCCATGCCCGCGGTACACTTCAAGTTCAACCGTGGGGTTGATGTACTCGTCGTTTTCGGTATGGTAGAACACGATTTCACCCGTGGCCGGGTTCCGCATGCCGTAGGGGGCGAACCCCAGCACCTTGATCGTCCGGTCAATTGACGGAACGTAGGCAGTCGCCCCGGGGTCGACGGAAATCGTCTCACCGGCTGAAGACGCATCGTTTTTCAGGCGAACGTTCAGTAAAACCTTTCCGCGGCTGTCCGGGATAGTGCCGTAGCTGGACTGGTAGAACGTGATCCCGTGATGGGTGAGGGGATCATTCACCCGGATCCGTTTGTCGAGGATCTTCTGACCGTCGAGATCGAAGATGCTGAGCGTGCTGTGATACTCCGACGGCATGCCCGTCGGCATCCCCGACGGACCGATATAGTAGTCGACATCAAAGTTGTCGCACCTCACATAATAGCCGAGGGGCATGGCGGGAACGCCCACCTGCGGATCGTGGATCACCGGGCTTTCAGCTATGCCGAGCGCCGCCATGATCTGGTCCCACATGGGCTCGTTCCTGAGGTAGACGACCTTGGAGGCCGATCCTTCGGGAAGGTTCAAAAATGCCTTGAACCCGAAGAACGAACCGATGAGCGCCCCCACGAATATGAGCAGGATACTGACATGGGTGATATACACGCCGAAACGGCTGTAGATCCCCTTTTGCGTCATGAACTGGGCGCTGCCGGGGCCACGGGATTCGACATAACGGTATCCCCGCGCCTTCAGAGCGGCAACGGTCCGTTCCTCCGCCTTGTCCGCGCCTGCGCTGAAAATCATTTCTTTCTTGAACGGAACGGCTTTGAGGCTGTCGTCATCAATGGGTTTGAGCGGCGCGGTGACCAGCTTCCAGGTATGAGGGAATCGATCGAGGGTGCAAACCGTCAGGTTTGCCGTAAAGAGAAAGAGGAGCAGCACGAACCACCACGTGTGGTACATATCGAAGAACCCGAGCATATCGAAAATCTGGACCGTGGTCTGGCTGTACTCCCGGAGATAACGCTCCGGCGCCTCGTTCTGCGCAATGACGGTGCCGATGACCGAAACGATCGCAAGAATGATCAACAGCACGACGGCAAGTTTCACTGACGAAAAAAATTTCCAGACTTTTTCGGCAAAAATTTCAACGATTCCTTTTTGATTTTCCAACACACCCTCCCGATAGAAAACAGTGCCGGTAAGTTATCATATCACCTATGGAGTGTCAAGAAGTTTACTGCCAACGATTTCCGGCGCTCCTGTCAGATAGCGATGAATCGCCTGTGCTGCCTTTCTGCCCGCGCCGAGCGCCGAAATCACAGTGGCGGAACCGGTCACGATATCGCCCCCGGCATATACGCCCGCACGGCTCGTGCCGCCGGTATGGGCGTCGGCGATGATATAGCCGAGATCGTTCACCTTCAGGCCCTTCGTGCTCCGGGCGACCAAAGGATTCGTGTTCGTCCCCACAGCCATGACCACCGTATCAGCCGTGATCAAAAACTCCGATCCCTTTTTCGGATGCGAGCGGCGGCGGCCCGACGCATCGGGTGCGCCCTGCTCCATGCGCATGCATTCGACGGCGGCAGCATGCCCGTTTTCGCCGACGATCCGGACCGGCGTCGTCAGGAGTTCGAGCATGACCCCTTCTTCTTTCGCGTGGCGGATCTCTTCTTTCCGGGCCGGCATTTCCGCCTCGGAGCGACGGTAGATAATGATTGTTTCCCGGGCCCCCAGGCGCACTGCCGTTCTCGCGGCATCGATGGCCACATTGCCGCCGCCCACGATTGCTACGCGCTCTCCCCTTCTGATCGGTGTATCAAATTCCGGAGAGGAATACGCACGCATGAGATTGATGCGCGTCAAAAATTCGTTGGCGGAATACACACCCGAAAGATGCTCTCCTTCGATCTCCATGAACTTGGGAAACCCGGCGCCCGTGCCGATAAATGAAGCGTCAAACTGGTCCATGATCTCGTCCACGCTGATGAGCTTACCCACAACGGCGTTCGTAACAATCTCGACGCCCATCTTCTTGAGGACGCCGATCTCACGGGCCACGATCTTCTTCGGGAGGCGAAATTCGGGTATGCCGTAAACAAGGACTCCGCCGGCCTCGTGCAAAGCTTCGTACACGGTCACCTGGTGTCCGAGCTTGGTCAAATCAAAAGCGCAGGCCAGGCCGGCAGGACCGCTGCCCACGACGGCGACCCTCTTTCCCGTGGGAACGGGAGCCGCAGGGGTTTCAAGCCGCCCCTGCTTGGCCGTCCAGTCGGCCGTGAACCGTTCAAGCCGTCCGATGGCAACAGGTTCAAATTTTTTCCCCAAGGTGCAGTGCATTTCACACTGGCTTTCCTGGGGGCAGACGCGGCCGCACACCGCCGGCAGGAGATTGGCGCTTCTGATGACATCAAGAGCCTGGCCGAACTCACCCGCCTTGATCGCCTGGATGAACCGGGGGATCGGGACATGGACCGGACACCCGACCACGCACTTCGGCTCCTTGCAGTTCAGGCACCGGCCCGCTTCCTTCCGGGCCATCTCAAGCGTATAGCCGAGCGAAACCTCTTCGAAGTTAGCGCGCCGGGTCCGGGGGTCTTGTTCGGGAATGGGAGTTTTGTGCGGAATGATCCGTGCAGGTTGTTTCGTCGCTCCGCCTGCGTTGACCTCGCTGCGGCTGTCTTGGTTACTCACAAACTGGCTGCCTCTCTTTGCCCAGCATGCCTTCGTGGCGCTGCTTCCAGGTTTCGAAGGATTCCTTTTCCTCGTTCTTGTAGGTCTTTTGGCGGTTCATGAGCTGGTCCCAGTCCACCTCGTGCCCGTCGAATTCCGGGCCGTCCAGGCAGGCAAACTTCGTCACTCCGGCCACGGACACGCGGCAGCCGCCGCACATGCCCGTACCGTCTATCATGATCGGGTTCAGGCTGACCATGGTCTTGACGCCGAAGGACTTCGTGGTTTCGCTCACAAACTTCATCATGATCGCAGGACCGACGGTCATGACCAGGTCCGCGCCGCTTGACTCGATTTCCTGCTTCAAGGCCGAGGTCACGATCCCCTTCACGCCTCTGCTGCCGTCGTCGGTCGTGATAGAGACCTTGTCAACG
>JAJXTW010000190.1 GCA_021783455.1 Nitrospirota bacterium
ACATCGGAGCAGTGGGGTACGGCAGTGCTGTTGATGGAGATGGTTTCCGGCAACCGGGAGGGGGGAGGATCATCTGTTTTTTTTACGAGGGACCCCGCTACGCTCGATCGGGTCGTTTACGGTGAAACGCTTGAAAACAGCAGCGGCGACGATCTCGTTTCCGGAAGGAAATCCGGGCGTCCGCTGTCCCGTACGCGGGCAACAACAGGCAGGCAAAGCCTTGAGGACCACGATCCTGAACTGTACCGACTGCACCAGGACCTCGCGCGAAAGATAGAGGACGCCTTTGACGGGCTTCCCCAGGAAGTGGAGGCGACCTATACCCGGGATGCGTCCGGCAGGCGCATTCTTTCGGTGCTTCAGACCAGGCGAATGGAGCAGGGAGGGGCGCTTTTTAATACCTTCGATGAGATTTGCGGCATGGAGTCACGGGTGATCGGCCGCGGCATCGGCGCCCATGGAGGAGCGCTGAGCGGCGTTGCATCGTTCGCAACGTCGATCGATTCCCTGGAGCGCCTGCGCATGAAATCCGGCATGCCGGTTATCCTCTTGCGTAAAACGGCGAATACGGGAGATGTCTCATTCATGCCGGTAGTCAATGGGATTCTTACCGCGTCCGGCGGCGTTACGTCGCACGCTGCGGTCCTTGCGCAGAAATTCGAGCTGACGGCGGTGGTCGCCTGTGCTGATATGCGGATGCTGCTGGATGAACAGGGACGCCCCTATGCCGTTATCGGAAATACCCCTGTGGAGGAAGGAACTCCCATCAGTATCGACGGCGCGAGCGGGCTGGTGTTTTCCGGAACGTGCTTTCAGCAGCGATTGAGTCCCTGAAAAGCAATTCTACCCCGCTCTGCCTGGATGACGATAACCTGAACCAGCTAATCAAAGCCGGCCTTTGGCGGCCCGGCGATCTACTCTTCCCGAACCAAAACGATCCTTCCTGTGAAAGACCTAAAATGCACCAGGTGTTCAAAATGGGTGGTTCTAATTGCCAACCTGTTTGAACACGCTGCCGGCTAAGCCATTGATTATTTGATAAAACTGCTACGGTTATTTTGAGCACGTTCCTTGCTAATTATTATGCTATAGTATGGATAGACCTAAACAGGATTAAAAATATCCTGCTTGGTGATTCGGAGAGAAACAACCCAGCACGAAGGAGCCAGCGATGAATACTAAATCCGCAGAACTAGTGAGAGAAGATCCCGCGCAGGACCAGTACCAGGACAATGCATGGGAGGATGATAATGAAACCGAGGAACTCAGTCTGGATGACGGCCAGAACGAGGTTGCCCGCTTCCGGGCGAAACGGGTGCGGGAAAGAGCTCCTGCACTGGACGCGGACGCCATTAAGCAGTATTTCCAGGAGATCAGGAAAACACCGCTCCTGACATTCGCGGAAGAGCAGGCCCTGGGAAAGCGGATTCAGGAAGGAGATGCCGAAGCCCGCGCCAAGATGATCCAGGCAAACCTCCGCCTTGTTGTGGCCATCGGGAAACACTACATTAACCGGGGCTTGCCTTTTTCCGACGTTATCGAGGAAGGAAACCTCGGGCTGATCAGGGCCGTTGAAAAGTTCGAATACCAGCGGGGTTTCAAGTTCAGCACCTACGCTTCCTGGTGGATCAAGCAGTCGATAGCGCGGGCGCTTGCGAACCAGGTCCGGCTCATCCGCCTGCCTGTCCACGTTGCGGAGTTGGCGTACCTGTACACCCGTACGATACGACGGCTCACCCAGTCGCTGGATCGTGAACCGTCGAACGAAGAGGTTGCCAAGGAGATGCACATCAGCATCGATCGCGTGAGACTGCTTTCCCAAATGACCCGGGAAGTCTATTCGCTCGACACCCTTATCGGCGAAGACGGCGATGAGACCTACAAGGACACGCTCATAGACGAGAACACTCCGCCGCCGGCGAATTCCAGCGACGAACACCTCCGGCGCCAGTATCTCAAAGAATGGGTTTCGGCGCTGACGGACCCGGAGCGCAGCATTATCGAGATGCGCTACGGCCTCAATGGGACGGCGCCCCGGACACTCGACAGCATCGGCAAACAGCTGAGCCTCACCAGGGAGCGGGTGCGGCAGATCGAAAAACAGGCCATCAGGAAACTCAGAAGCTATACCAAGTCCAGGCACATAGAATTGAGCGACCTTTTGTGAAAAAAACAGCGGCCTCGATTTTCCTGCATGATCAGGGGGCAGTCGGGCCGCATTACGGCATTTTCACTGCGTCACTCTTACGCTTCCCGGCAGCTAACGGGCGTCGAGATTAAACAATGCCAGGGCCGGAGCTTGACCGGTCCTGGCAACCGTTACTTCAGCCTTCCATCCTCCCGCCATCGCGGGATTGACCGAACAGGTGTATCCATCTCCCTGGGCCGTTCCCTGGGACGTATATTCCATGGGAGCCATGCCTGGCATGGGCGGCATGAAGAGGCGCACGCTGACCTGTGCATCCTTTACCGGTTTGCCTGATGCGTCCATCACTTTTATCGCAAGTGCATTTTCTCCCAACACCAGCGGGTAGGCTTTTGCAGAAAGTGCGACGGTTGTGCCTTCAACAGTCTGCTTTGCTTCATATCCCTTGGAACAGCCTGCTGCAAGAATCCCGGCGAGTACGACAACAATAAGTGCTCCATAAACTTTTTTCACAATAATCCTCCTCGAAATAATTTTTTGATGCGTCTGCTTGTCTTATACAGCAATGCCTGTGCCATATATGTCTTCTTTTTTCTCACAGAAAATCATGGGGTTCCGAGACAGGGCACGTATCGGTTGGAGCGGGTGCTCCAAAGAGTGAAGGATTTCCTACAATTGTTCTTTCCGTGAGGTCAACATATTCATTGCCAGGTCCAGCTCCCGGTGCGCCCCGAGCAGGACGACGATGTCATCGGCCAGCAGGGTCAGGTCCGGGCCCGGGTTCGTGATCGCCTCGTTGTTTCGAACGACGGCGATGACCGTGGCGCCGCTCTTTTTGCGGATATCGAGGTCACGAAGGCTCCAGCCCGCTGCAAGGGAGTCCGGTTCGATCCGAATATTGTCCACCGTAGCCTCGGCGAACAACGCGGCGATGCGACCGATGTTCTCCTGGTCCAGGGAGTAGCCCCGCAGCATTTTATACCCGCCGAAGCGGACGAGCTGGATCTGGCTTGCAATGACATTGTTCGGGACGTGATACTCGTGGAGGACCCGCGAAAAGATCTCGATCGAAGTCTCGAATTCTTCGGGGATCACCTGGTTTGCGCCGAGTTTGTAGAGCTCATCCACGTCCGCCGCATACCGCGTGCGGATGAGAATGAAGATGGATGGGTTGATCTCCCGTACCAGACGAATGGCGAGCCGTGTCGCCCGGTCGTCGGAGATCGCGAAGACGATGACCTTTGCGCAGTACGCGCCGGCCCGCACGAGCACATCTCTGCGCGTGATGTCGCCGTAAATGAGGGGCTCGCCTTCTTCACGCGCTTTCCGGATAGTGTCCGCGTTCACCTCAAGCACCACATAGGGGATATGGGTCGCCTTGAGCGTCTTCGCGAGGTTCCTTCCATTCAAGCCGTATCCCGCGATGATGGTATGCCCGGTAAGCGAGCAATAGTCCTTTTTCTCGCCTGCTTCAGCGGACACCTCGGGAAGACGCGTTGTCAGCCAGGGGCCTGCCTGGATCAAAAAAGGCGCGGCGAGCATGCTCAGGATCGAGGTATTGATGAAAAGCTGAAATGTGTCCCCGGTTATCAAGCCGCGGGTTTGGCCCTGCTGGGCCATGAGAAAGGAGAACTCGCCGATCTGTGCAAGGCCGAGTCCGGCAAGCAGGGAAGTGCGGATGGGATATCGCAGGAGTGTTGCGGTCACTGCCGTAAGACCAGTCTTCAAAAAAATAAGGAGCACGGTCAAAAGTATAAGGACCAGCCAATGGGCCATGAAAAAATCCGTATGAAGCAGCATGCCGATGGATATGAAAAAAATGCTCGCGAAGTAATCGCGAAAAGGCATGATCTCGGCCACGATGTGGTGGCTGTATTCGGATTCGGCGATGATGAGACCGGCAAGAAAGGCGCCCAGGGCGAGGGACAAGCCGAGGCTGTAGGTTACCCACGCCGTGCCGAGACAGAGGAGCACGACGAGCAGAAAGAACATTTCCCGGTTCCTGAGCCTGATCACTTGGTGCAGGAGGAACGGGACGATCTGGCGCGCGGCAAAGTAAACGCCGAGCAGGCCGAGCACGGCCTTTCCCAGGGAAATGATCACGGAAAGAGGCGTGACCGCTCCGGCTGAGCCCGACTCGGCCAGCACCGGCAGCAAAAGCATCATGGGTACGACCGCGATGTCCTGGAACAGTAAGATCCCGGTCCCGAGCCTGCCGTGGGCGGTGTCGAGTTCGGTCCTGTCGGCATACATCTTGAGCACAATGGCCGTGCTGCTGAGCGATGCCAGGAAACCGAAGAAGAGGGACTGGGGCAGGGAATAGCGGAAGAGAACGGCTATCCCGGCAACCGCCGCGACGGTCAGCACCACCTGCATCCCGCCGCCGATCAGGAACTGCCGGCCGGATTTGAAGATGTCAGCGATGGAAAATTCGAGGCCCACGGTGAACAGGAGCAGGACCACGCCGATGTCCGCGAGCCGTTCGACGACGCGGGTCTCGGTGATGATGGCCGCTCCATAGGGGCCGATGAGCACTCCGGTAATGAGAAACCCCACGAGCGCGGGCAGGCGCGCACGGTGAAACAGGTAGGTGATCGGAAGCGACACGGCGAGCAAAATGATAAGCTCGCGGAGGATGGTGATTTCCTGTTCTTGCATACTAACGATATAATACCATAAACGCTTTACGTGCGCGGCGAAGTAGACTGGGTTTTTTAATCGTCCTGAGCAGTTACTTTATGCGGTCATTTCGACTGAATGGGAATCGAGAATTATCCCTCTCGTTGCATAACAAACGCTTCTGAGAAGGGGCAGGCATGCTGGAAGCGCTTTTCGGGCGATACCACTTCGAGCTTTATTCGATCCATGGGGCTGACAGCAGGCGTTCACTTTTTGTGCACTCCTGTTCGATACTGGTTTCAAGATATCCATCGCATTCTAAAAGGGCTGGAAGCATGTCTGCCTCTGAAAATATGCACTCTGCTTGCATACTCCGAGGGACATCGGACATCGATTGCAGACTTCTACGGACTCTGCCACGCCTCGATCTTCCTGCGTTTAATGAAAACGATCAAAAAAACGATGCCGCATAACAGACCGCCGAGTGCGAAGGTAAGGGGTGCTTTGATCACATGAGCTACTGACCCGGCGAATAAACTTCCGAAAGGCGTCAGACCGCCGAAGGCGAGGGTATAGATGCTCATGACCCTGCCGCGGAGCCGGTCCTCGGTGCTCAACTGGACCGTGGTGTTTGCCATACCGAAGAAGGTGATCATGGACCAGCCGCATAAGGCAAGCAGCAGCGCGGTCAGCCCGTAGGATTTTTGAAAGCCGATGAGTATCAGGAAAAACGAAAGCGCCATGCCTCCTCCCAGCAGGAGGATAAGTTTGGGACCGTGCTTGCTCAAGGCGGCGAGAGAAATTGCGCCGATCAGCGCGCCGGCGCCAAAAGAAGACATGAGAAACCCGAAAGCTGCGGCGTCTCGATGGAGTTCCTGCCTTGCAAACACAGGAACAAGCACATTGAAATTTGTCCCGAAGATACTGACTACCGATACGAGCAGTATGGTTATGAGGACCGCGGGCGTATTCCTGATGTACGCAATGGCCTCCCCGATGTCCTCAAAAACACGATGCGATTTGCGCTGACCAGCAGGCGGTTCTTTGAACGTCATGAGCAGAAGGCTCCACAGCACAGAGAT
>JAJXTW010000191.1 GCA_021783455.1 Nitrospirota bacterium
AGCAGACGAACAAGTATATGTACGAGGACGATACGCCGATCCTGGCAAAAGAGTCGGCGCTCCGTCCTGATCTCATCAGGGAACTGCTGTTCTCGTCCCACCTCCGTCCGAAGATTCCTTCTGAGCTTATCCGTATTCTGGACAGCAAACTCAAACGTACAGCCCAGGGGTATCCGCCTGCATCAGCTGTCGAACTTCTGGATTGGATAAAGGAGCGGCTTCTCGTCCCGGAACCGGAGTGGAAGGAACTGGCTTTCGCGATCAGGAGGGACCTTGAACAGGACGCAAGAGAGTGGCTCGCATCCCAGACAAGGAAACTGTTCTGGGTGAGTTGGCCCGGGGTCAGGCACCCGCTTTTGTGCGCTCTCGAAACGCTGCCGAAGGTGGTTGTTGCCTTCCGGCTCCATACCGAGGTGCTGTCGATCCAGCCGGTGAAAGGCGACGAAAAAGCGGAAACCGTGAAACGGCGGGTACTGTCATTCCTGCGCGAAGTCCCGGAGTCAGCTCGAGCGTCGGAGGAGTACGACCTTACGAGTTTTCTTTCGGAGTGGTTGTCCTTTTACGGTCCTGTGGAGAAAGAAAACCTTGTTCCTCTGCTCGGCATCACCGCAGAGCGGGTCGATGAAGCGATCGAACCTTTGATCGAAACGCAGGACCTTGTCATGGACCGCTTCGGAGAAGAGAGCAGCTCGCTCGAAATCTGCGACAGCAGAAATCTCGAGATCCTGCTGCGCATGACGAGGCGGTACCGGCAGCCCACGTTCGAGCCCCTTCCGCTTTCGCAGCTTCCGCTGTATCTGGCGGCCTGGCAGGGCATTATCTTGAAAGGCGAATCCGTGGAAGACCTGAAGGAGAGGCTGGAGCAGCTCTTCGGACTGCCCGCTCCCATCAGCGCCTGGGAGGAATACCTCCTGCCCTGCCGCATGCAGGCGTATCAGAGCGAGTGGCTGGACAGGCTTATGAACGAAAGCGACCTCATCTGGTTCGGCTGCGGACAGAAGCGCATCAGCCTCGCCTTCCGTCAGGATTTGGAGCTTTTTCATCCCGCCTCCGGGGCAGAGCATGATGGAGAGCTCAACCACCTGATCCCGGACCGGCGCGGGAGATACAGTTTTCTGGACATAACCGAGTTTTCCCACATGGATACGGTACGTGCCACGGAGCTTTTGTGGAAGGAAGCGTGGAAGGGGAATGTGACGAGTGATTCGTTCCGCACCATCAGAAAGGGCGCCATGACCGGCTTCTCGGCGCAGACTTTCAGCGACGAGACGAGACTCACTTCGCGAAGGTCCGGCTTCAGCCGGTGGAAAGTCTCCCGGCCTTTGGAAGGCAACTGGCTCCGGATCGATCCCTTGCCGCAAGAGCGCGAGCTCCTGTCGGATGAGGAACTGGTAAAGGACCGGATCCGTCAGCTTTTGAAGCGCTTTGGCGTGCTTTTCCGGGACCTCCTGGCGAACGAACTTCCGCCTTTCCAGTGGCGTGCGGTGTTCAGATCGCTCCGCTTGATGGAGCTTTCCGGCGAGGTCCTGTCAGGCTATTTCTTCGAAGGCCTTTCCGGGCCGCAATTCATCTCTCATGAAGCCTTCCGCATGCTCCAGGAGCCCCTGCCGCAGGACCCGGTGTTCTGGATCAACGCAGCCGACCCTGCGTCCCTCTGCGGGCTCGGCATTTCAGCTCTTGCGCTTCCGCCACGAATCCCCTCGAATTACCTTGTGTATCACGGCAGCAGGCTTGTGATGATTTCGAAGCGCCAGGGAAAAAGCCTCGAGATCATGGTTCCGCTTGACGATCCGCATCTTGTCGATTATTTCGGCCTGTTCAAGGACCTGCTTACCCGCGACTTCAAGCCAATGCAGAAGATAACTGTTGAGACGATCAATGGGGAGCCTGCTGTGAAGAGCCCTTATGCCAAGGCGCTCGGAAAGCTGGGGTTCCGGCAAGCGAGGAATGCGCTGGAGATATGGAAGAAGTATTAGTAAGTTACAAATCAAATGCTACTCAAAATGGCAGAAATATTTCTACAGAGGCGCAGAGTTCGCAGAGAAAGCTTAAGATCAGATGCCGGTTTAAAACCAAGTGCTTTGCGAGAGATGCTTTTTGGTTCCGGCTTGTCCGGGTTAGGGTGCACGAGTGCAGAACGTCAACCGCTGCTCAAAATCCTCTAAACGTACCGGTTGCCTTTGACGGCCAGAAAGAAGGGGTTCAATAAATTTTCCTTATTGTAGAGCATCGGAGTTCTCGTTTCAAACTCGACAACCTGCCCGCCCGCCTCTTCGACGATAATCTGCCCGGCTGCCGTGTCCCATTCCATGGTCGGGCCGAGTCTTGGGTATACTTCCGCTTTTCCCTCGGCGACCATACAGAATTTGAGGGAGCTGCCGCAGGAGATGACCTCAAGCTCTCCGTATTTTTTTTTCATTTCCTGGATATACTGCTCGAGTTCCGGCGTCGCGTGAGAACGGCTTCCCACGATGGTTAAGAGGTCCTTTTCCCCTTTGACCGGAAGCTTTGTTATTTTGCCGTTTTCGACCCTGAACGACCCCACGCCTTTCTGGGCGTAATAAAGGACGCCCGTTACGGGAACATAGATCACGCCGGCAACGGGCCTGGCCTCGTGAATCAGGGCGATATTGACGGTAAAATCACCGTGTCTCTTTACGAATTCCTTGGTGCCGTCCAGCGGATCGACCAGCCAGTAATATCCCCACGTCCGCCGTTCCCCATAGGGGATGTCCCTGCCTTCTTCGCTCAGGACGGGAAAGGCAAAATGTTTTTTTAAGTAAGCGGAGATGATCCCATGCGACCTCGTATCTGCCAGGGTCAGCGGGCTCTTGTCTTCCTTCTGCTCGACGGCGAAATCCGAGTTGTAGACCTCGAGAACAGCGCGGCCCGCGTCGCGGGAAACAGCCATGAGTGATTGAAGCAGATCTGTTGTTTTCATAAAAAGCTATTTTATCACAAATTAGGCAAATTGAGCAAAAGGAGTTCTTTTTCCAGAGAACGTAACAGTTTAGCAAACCATGACAGAATCCCCCGTGGCTTGCCACGGGGATGAATGTCATCCTTGACGAGGGGGTTATAAGGGGGACCGGAAGTCCCCCTTATCCTCTGAGACGATTGCGTGGTACAATGGCCGCATGGCACTCAAAAGGACCAGTCATTCGGTTTATGACACCAAGTATCATTTGGTATGGTGTCCAAAGTATCGGAAGGACTTGTTCGCGCAAGATTATCTGCGCGAGCGGTGTGCTGAGCTTTTCAGGGAGATAGCCGATGAATACGAGTACGACATTGAGGAAATGGAAGTAGCGAAAGACCACATCCACATCTTTCTGTCGTTCCCGCCGAAGTATTCGATCGGTGAAGTAATAAGGACCCTGAAAAGTATCAGCGCCCGCGAGCTGTTTCGCCAATACCCATCGATTAAGAAAAGGCTCTGGAAGGGCGAGCTATGGGAGGATGGATATTTTGCGCGGACAGTTGGCGATAAATTGACCTCCGATATGATTGAACGGTATATACGTCATCATCGTGACGAGAAGCAATCGTCTGCGCAGCTTAGCTTCTTTAAGCTGCGCTAAGATGCCCCGCCCCTTGGGGCGGGGTAGTTCACTCCCTTTTCTTCGCCCCCCACGCCTAACTCAACACTTAAAACCCAAAACTTCTTTTTAGCTCCTTCCCCTCTGCGCTATGCCTTAACATCGCTTGCACACCCCGTATTATCCTCTTGACACCGCTTTCATACATGAGTATCCTTGACGCCAGGATTAGTTGTGCGCCGGTTAAAAAATTGGTATTGGTTGAAGCTCGCCGCTAAATTATAATGGCGCCCTGTCGGGCAAAGGAGTGAACCGTCCTATGCGCTATAAGAACCTCTTTCTTTCGATCGGAATCATGGCCATGATGTCCGGCTGCGCCGCGTATGTCAGGACGCCGGATATCGTCCTGGACTATCAACCCCCAAAAGATGTGGCCATCGGATTGTCCATGGCCGATGTGGATGTTTCGAAAGCCGTCCCCACAAGTGATTACAATAATTACGCCAATGACATATTTTCCACGCTGCTGAACGAATCAAAAGGAAGCATCACCAGGTATGACAACCAGCTCTTTCGTTTAAAGGTGTCGTTGCAAATTGCGCCCACAAATATCGAGGCAAATGCTTTGATCGGCGTCCCCTCCTTGTTCATACCGCCCATGGCGTTTATCCCCGAGTCAAGCACGGATACCTACCGGGTCACGTATGCGATACAGGACCGGTATGAAAATATCATCCTTGCGCAAGACATGAGCGGGACGGTTGAAGGCGCCTTGCAGGGATATTTTGTCGGGAGAATCAATGCGGGACTGAGGGTCGGCAGTGTAAAGGCCGCATACGCCGCGAAGAACGCCGCACGGCTCGTACTGAGAGATATGAACACGGGCCGTAACGCGGAGACGCTTGTGCTGGCCGCAAAGCGTCTGGACAATATCGATTATAAGGACGAAAACGGCGAGACCGCGCTCATGCTTGCGGCAAAGGCTGGCCGTGCGGAGCTGGCCGGCCGTCTGTTGGACAAGGGCGCGGCGGTGAACGCCGTCAGCACTGCCGGCGATACGGCGTTGCATCTTGCCGCGGGATCGGACCACGCCGATGTCGTGGCCCTCTTGCTGGATAAAGGCGCGAAGGTGAACGCTGTCAACACTGCCGGCAGTACGGCGCTCATCCTTGCCGCGGGATCGGGCTATGCCGATGTCGTGAGCCTGCTCCTGGCGCGGGGCGCTGACGCGGAAAAACAGGGGACCTTCAATGACAAAACCGGAACGCCCCTGGAGGCGGCACTGCAATCAGGCAGCACGTCCGTTGTCTCTTTATTCATGAAAAGGGAGGAAAACCTCGATCGCGCAGCCGCCAAACATGCGGGCGGCCCAGGGGCCGCTGTTGACGGGTTGTCTGCCGAGCAAGCTACGGCGCTGAGAAACGCCTATGCCGAATTCCTCCGCAAGAACCCTTCCTCATCCCTTCGGCGGGACATCCTGGCGGCCATGTCCGGCCTGATCAGGAAACAGAAGGGCACGTATGCGGACTATGAACAGTGTGCTGCTGAATTCGCGGATGTCGTGGAGTTCGTGCCGACCGAGTACCGCCTCGACCTCATTGGCCCCGCAGGAATGCGTATCCATGACATCCATGGGCTGCTCGAGCAGGGGACCGCGGACAAGGTGATCGCTGCGAAGATCCGCATGCGGGACTGCGCGTACAAGGATTTCGATGCGGAAGAACTCGGGAAGCTGAAACAAATGGGGGTGACGGACCTGCTCATCGAGGCCATGCTCGATTCCACGGCCAGAGCAAAACGCGACCAGGACGACCTCCAGAAGAAGAACGAGATGGAAGACCTCATGACCGAGATCCAGCATATGAGGAAAAAAATCGATGAGTTGAAGGCCGCCCAGATCGAGCAGCAGTCGCAGGCGCCGTCCGCCACTGCCGCAAGCCGGGAAAGCGGCCCCTCTTTAAGCGATGCCGTAAAGAATTGCGCAGCCCAGCTTGCGGCTCTTGAGGCGTGCAAGCAACTGTCCGGTCTCGCGGAGATCCTGTGCAGGTCTGTCGCCAAATCGCAGTTCCCCTGTGAAGGCATGTAGCGAAAGCGCAGCTCCCACTCTTAGAAAATTCTGGTGACGCCGTGTCCTCCGTTGACGTACAGCGATGATTGAATCAGGAAGGCAGATAATCCACTTCAGACACAACAAGTCGGCCCTTGTCCCCAATGTCTTTCACCGGGTACTTGATCGATAAAGAAGAAGCGACCCTAAGAGCACCCGCGT
>JAJXTW010000192.1 GCA_021783455.1 Nitrospirota bacterium
ACTGCGCAGCGCGCCATAAGTCTGAAGGATCTGAAAAGTTCATGCAGTGATTGTAGCGAAGGCTGACAGGGGTTGACTTAACTGATATTACATTATATAGTGTAATAGTGTATTATCAGCGGAAACCTCAATGGCCCTGAAAAAACAAATTAAACTACCTGCTTGCCCGCCCAAGCCTGCTCTGGAGCGTCCTATTTAAGAGTGATGCGTTCAGGATCCTCATCCTCATGGGCTGTCTTCCGAAATGGAAGGTCCTGCCCCGGCTCAGAGCAGGGCCTTCGCCGTATCATACTTATGTTTCCGAACTACCTTCTCCAGCCCGCCCAGGCAGGAATACCTGCACTGTCCCTTAGGACAAGGGTGTTGTCGCCCTTCTTCACTTCCGCCGCTATTATCGTGGGCTTGCCCGTAAACATCACCCGTGAACCTTTGACCTCGATTTTGTCGCCTTTTTCGATCTTCGTATCGAGCCGTTCAATGTACCAGCCCGGGCCAAGGTTGACTGGGATTGACTCCTTATCAGTCTTCACCATGACCTGGACACCGTAGTACATCCCTCTCATTGGAGTAATCTTGTCCACTGATTCAACCGTGCCGGTAATGGTTTCGACTATTGCCGGATTATACATCCTGTTATACTGCGAACCCATGCCCCAGCCGCCACTTCCCTGCCAGCCTCTCCATGGCTGGGCAAACGCCATTGATGCGACCAAAAGCACTGCTACTGCAACAATCAAACCTATGATTCCTTTTCTACTCATAACAGCCTCCTTTGAGCCTGGTTGATATTCCGCACCGATCTTTAGCCTCGGCGCTAATAGATCGTTCTTATTCTTCCGGACCTCTTATCGACGATGATGACATCGATCAATTCGTCCTTTTTGTCCCTTATCTCGACCTCATAGACGTGCTTTCGGTCGCGGATGTCGCCGATCTTTATTTCGTCTTTCGAATAATATTCCTGGACAGTCTTGCGAGCATCTTCTACAGTTCTTACTGTTTTCCTCGCGCCGTACCATCCCCACTCCGATCCTCGGCAATATCCACCGAAGGGCTTATCCCTCCAGCCGTCCATCGCCGAAGCGACGGAATTAAGCGAAAGTAAAACCGCTATTATGCTAATTATCGTCAATATTGTTTTCTTCATCTTCTTAAATAGAGCCGGGAGGACACACTGTGGCGCCCTCCCGCATTCCGTTATAATCTGCAACCGCAACCAGGGTATGAATACATGCCCCGGCCCCATCCGCGTCCCGGCATGTCGCCCATGTATCCGCCAGCGGGAATGTTATAGCCGGCAGCAACATCCTGGATTTTCGCCTGAAGATCGATGATCTCTTTCTTCAATGTGACGATTCGACTTGAGTCGGGGGTTGACTTGCCGTACTCGTTTTGCAGTTCGATCCGCTTTGTCATAAGTTCGTCTCGAAGGCTCAGCGTTTCCTTCTGGAACTTCTTCATATTGTCAACATTCGAATAGGCCGCCCCGTAACCCGGTCCATAACCGCCCCACCAGGCGTAGACGGCCGTGCTCGCCAAAAGCGCCACTGCGACGACAACAACGATTGTCATTGCTCTTTTCATGTCTGTTCACCTCCTTTCTGCCTCTTCATGCTTTCAGTTTACCAAGGCGATATGAAGCGGTTATGTGCAAGTTGTGAAAATCTGTTAAGACGCCTGATCCGGGATACAGACCGTAAAGATAGTTCCCTTCCCGCATTCGCTCGCGACCTCGATCGTGCCGTTATGCGCGTCCACGAGTTCTTTCACGATGGCAAGGCCGATGCCTAGACCTCCCTCGGAAGAGCGATAGAAGCGCACAAAGATGAACGGTAGATCATCCTGTTTGATGCCGCAACCTGTATCAGCCACCTGCACGCATGTTCCGTTGCCCTCTCTGCTGCCGATCATGCGGACAATTCCGTCCCTGTCCGTGGCTTTCAAAGCATTGCTCATGAGGTTGACGATGATCTCGGATAGCCGGTCGGGGTCGGCGTCGATTTTCAGAGTTTCACTGCATTGAAGATCAAGAGAGACGCCTTTGTCGAGGAACAGCCTTTCAAAGGTCTTTACGATGCCCTCCAGCAGGGGCTTCAAATATGCTTCTCTTCTCCGAAGGAAAAGCGCCCCGGCCTGGGCACGAGAGAGCTCTTCCATCCCCTCAAATATCCCTTCGATCCGCCCGACCTCTTCATAGAGCGATCGCAGTTGCGCCTTGTTGTTCTCGATAAGGCCGTCAATCATGCCCGCCAGTTCGCCCTTCATGGCACTCAGTGGCGTCCTTATCTCATGGGTGACATTCGAGATGAGTTTTTTCCTGAGCAGCTCCTGTGTCTCAAGCGATTTCGTCATTGTATTGAAGCTGACCGCCAGCCTTGCGATTTCATCGTTTCCGGAAACCGCCACTTTGTTATCAAGTTTTCCTCCACTGACCGCCCGCGCAACGACATCGAGTCGTTTAATGGGGCCTGTCAGTTTGCGGGAGAATATTGTGCTGAGCACTATCGCAAGACCTCCAAGAGCCAAAAGCGAGATCACCATGAAGCGGTTTGACCTCGCAATAAAGATGTTCTCACTCTCAGGGCGAAGGAACCCGACTTCAAGTGTTCCTATTTCTTTACGTTTAAGAAACAGAGGATATGGAATGTATCGCCTCACCTTTTCAGCCCTGCTCACCCGGGATGCGGCTATTATTCGTCTCTGTATTATCGGAGCAAGTACGTTTAGCGCCATGTCCGTACTCATGACGACCTTTCCTTCTTTATCCAGGACCTTCGTCTCAAAACCCATCATGAATGCCCAGATGGCGTCTCCTGAAATCACATCGCCCTTCCATTCCCCATATTTTTCATATGTTCCTTCCAGGTCCGCAATAACCCAGTAGACTCTGTCCTCGCGCTGCCCTTCCGAGTACTCCCGGAAGTCCCTGATCATGAGTTCTCTGAGAAGAAATGCTGAAGAAAGGGCAACAACCGAGACTCCGATGAGAAGAATGAAGAACTTGATCCAGAGGCTTCTAAGCATCCTTTTCACCGATGAACTTATAGCCTACCTTGTAGACAGTGAGGATGAATGTGGGGTTCCTCGGGTCATCCTCGATCTTTTGCCTGATGTTCTTGATGTGGACATCAATGCTCCTGTCGTAGCCTTCAAAGGCATACCCAAAAGCCTTTTCAATGAGTTCCTCTCTGGTAAAGACCTTTTGAGGCGCAGCGGCAAGAGTGGAAAAAACCTTGAATTCGGTAGGTGTAAGGTTTGCCGAAGCGCCTCCCTTATTTACTTCGTACCGGCGCACATCAACCTCCAGAAGACCTTTATTAAAACTTTTGACCGGCGCTTCGACAACTTCCGTTTTCCCACCCCTCTTAAGGACCGCTTTCACTCTGTATACCATTTCCCTCGGGTTAAAGGGCTTGACGATATAGTCGTCTGCTCCCAGTGCGAAGCCTGCGATCCTCTCTTCCGGCGCGGACTTTGCAGTAAGTAATATCACCGGTAAATCTCCGATATCCTTTATCTCCTGGAGCACTTTTTCACCATTCATGTCCGGCAGCATCAGGTCGAGAATCACGAGAAGGGGGGGCTCATTAGTTGCGATCTTAATCGCGTCTCCGCCGTTCTCACAATGAAGCACCCTGTAGCCTGCGTCTTCAAGGTAGACCTTCACGACCCTGGCGATCTTCTTGTCATCTTCGACTACAAGGACCGGTTGCATCTCTATTCTCCTTTTTACGTGTCTCAGCCCCTTGTCAAAGAGGCTTGACTTCCCTTATTATTACACGATACCATGAAATAGTGTATTATTTATAGGAGACTACGATGGCCCTGAAAAAGCAACTTAAACTACCTGCTTGCCCGCCCAAGCCTGCACTGGAGGACCGGAGACAAATCAATTCCGCGGAGGCTGTGGATCTCATGGGTCTGTTCAAGGTCCTGGCGAATGACACCCGGTTGCGCATGCTTCACGCCCTGGCCCGCTCCGGTGAGTTGTGCGTGACGGACCTGGCAACCACTTTGGGAATGAAACCGCAGGCTGTTTCCAATCAATTGCAACGCCTTGCGGATCGAAACATCATCCGGGCCATGCGGCAAGGGAACAACATCCAGTACCGCATAGTAGACCCGTGCGTGCTGAGCCTCCTCGAACTCGGGTTATGCCTCATCGAGGAAGCCGGACAGCGCGGTCCGGCTCGGCCAGCGAAATCGCTATCGGCACGTGAAGAGAACTAAACCCCAAACACCAAGGAGGATCAATTAATGGAAAAGAAGAACGAAGTGAAATCAGGCAAGAAAGGCCTTTGGGCTATACTCAAGGAGTCCATGAACAAGGCCAGCAGTGGTTGCGGCCCGGAATGCGGCTGCCATATCGAAAAGCAGGGCAAAGAGACCCCGCAGACGGACAAATCAGAAAATAGAGAGAGAGATGCAAAGTGAACAAGCTTGATGATGGGCGAAATTGGCATCAGGTCCTGATCTTTGCGCTTGCTCCGGCAATAGTGGGAGTATTGACGCTGGCCGCCTGGCTCCTGGGCCGCTCGCAGGTCGGGCCAGGATACGTGCATGCTGGTTTTGCTCTGGCTGCCACGTTTTTCGGCGGATGGCAGCGTTTCCTCGCCGGATTCAGGGATGTAGCACTGGCCAAAATTACCGTCAACGTCTTCGTGACCCTGGCGATTTTTGTCACAATAGCGGTCGGCGAGTTTGTGCCTGCAGCGGCGATCATTTTTATCATGGCCGTTGTCGGCGCGCTGGAATCCTACACGCTCGACAGGACCCGCAGGAGCATCAGCAATCTGCTTGACCTTACCCCGCCAATTGCGAACGTGCGAAACGGCGACGCGGAGGTCGCTGTTCCCGTGGCCGAGCTCAAGTCCGGAGATGTCGTGATTGTACGGCCGGGTGAGCGCATTCCAGTGGACGGCGTGGTCGTCGAGGGCGCCGCGACCGTCAACCAGGCCCCCATCACCGGCGAATCCATGCCAGTGGAGAAGTTCAAGGGTCACGAGGTGTTCGCAGGCACCCTTAATGAGACCGGTCGCCTTGAGATACGCACGACCAAGATCGGCGCGGACACCACGCTTGCCAGGATCGTTCACCTGGTTGAGGAGGCGCAAGAATCCAAAGCCCCCATCCAGGGGATCGCCGATCGTTTTACCGTCTGGTTTCTCCCTACGGTACTCGTCCTTGCGGTTATCGGGTATATGGCTTCGGGTAATGTCAAGGTAGCCGTCGCTGTTCTGCTGGTGGCATGTCCATGCGCCTTTGCCATCGCGACTCCATCGGCGGTGGCGGCAGGCATCGCCAATATGGCCCGCCGGGCTGTACTCATCAAGGGCGGCATCTTCTTCGAAATCGCAGGCAAGATAGATTCCCTGGTCGTTGACAAGACCGGCACGCTTACACTCGGCCGCCCGAAAGTCATGGAGGTGGTCGGCAGCAACGGCGTGTTGGAAGACGAAGTGCTTCGTCTGGCTGCGGTCGCTGAGAAGTACTCAGAGCATCCTTTGGCAAGAGCGGTGAGCGCCCTCGCCAGGGAACGAGCCCTTGAGGTGTCGGACCCCGATGAATTCAGAATCGAGGCGGGCATGGGGGTCGAGGCTATCCTCGGCGGGCAGAGAGTTCTGGTGGGGCGGGATATTTTTCTGAGGGGCCTGGGGGTTGCCATTTCCCCTCTAATCGAGCATATGCTTGCGGCCCAGGCCGAACTCGGGAGGACGGCGATCATAGTCGCACGTGATCACCATGTCGTAGGGCTTTTGGCCATAGCGGACGAGGTGAGACCCGAGA
>JAJXTW010000193.1 GCA_021783455.1 Nitrospirota bacterium
TTCGCTTTTCAGTTTGTGCTCTCTGGCCTCCGCCTCCACCCTGGCCTTGCAATGGGCGCAGATGATATCGGGCGAAGCATTGCCGCACATGATACATCGTCGATCAGGGCCCGGATTAACTCCCTCTGCCTGGAAAACCATCTCGATGAATTGTCCCTCAGGAACATGGCCGTCCAGGTGGAGGTTTTCCCCAAAAATCGTCTTCGGCAATGAAGTAATGCCGTATTTTTTAACGAGGTCCGGGAACTCGCTTGCTACGATGATATCGGCATAAATGAAGCTGCTCGTCAGCGCCATGCCGATGGCAGTCTCGGCAACGGGACGGCAACGGGCACAATCGCTTTCTAAAAATACCCGGACGCTGACGTCATGGGTAAGGTGCTGCAGAGCGTGCACGATATTTTCCGGAAACCATATTTTAGCGTCCCCAAGCGACTTGATCGTATCAAGGAGCATGTCGAGGGCAACGTCGTCGATGTTCCCGGAAAAGGTTACCGCCTGTCCCTCCCCTCCCTGAATGACCAGGGAAGGGGTGAGCTTGATACCGTATTGCTGTGACTTATCCCGGTCCATGACCACGTCATAGATCTCCAGCGCGACCTTGCTAAAATGCTTCTTGATCTCGCGGCCGAGGTCCACCATGTCCGGGCAGGACAGGCAGCCCCTGTCAGTCGTGAACACGATAACTCTGACAGGTTTCTTGAGTTCCGAGGGTATTTTTCTTATGGCAGTTAATGAGCGATCAGGAACCATGCCTGCTCCTTGTCACGGTCTAAATTTTTGTAATCTTATGTTTTATTATAACAGATTTTACGCTCAGGTCCGTCAGGTTGTAAAGATATTGGTTCACAAAAAAAACTTGCAGAATGCCAGTTGTCTTGGTATAATGATCGCTAAATAATAATGCATGGCTGTGCCCTACACAGACAGCCATATGGGGGGGATATGAAAAGGCTGATCATCGTATCTATGGCAGTAGTGTTAGTGTGTCTGACCGTTCCGTTCAGTGCTTTTGCCCAGAAAGTCGGCGGGGGAGACCTGACCTTTACACCCAAGAATGCCGCGCCTGTCGTTTTCAGCCACGAGAAACACGTGAACGGACAGGGCCTGAAATGCACGGGGTGTCATTACCAGATTTTCCAGATGGCCCAGGGATCGTACAAAATGGACATGAACAAGATCACCAAAGGTGACTTCTGCGGCAAGTGCCACAACGGGCAGAAGGGCTTCGACGTCAAGGAACCAAAGAACTGCGTCCGTTGCCACCGGTAACGGAAACACTTATGAATGAAAACTATCACCCTTGAGTTGCAGTCAGCGATCACAGTCCTTGCGTTCGCTGACTGAGGGTTTTGCCCAAGGATCAGATAGAAAAATTGAGCACGCGTGACCTCTGTTTGCCTTGCCCAACGGCAGGAACGCCTTCGATCTGAAACCGACGTCAAATTGCGATAAATGCCCTAAGGACGAGAAAATCGTCCTTCATCATCCCCCGGAGCCCTCTCCCCAACGGTCTTTATCCCTCGTCCTTTATTCTGTATTTTTTTAATTTATACCGCAGCACCCGCTCGCTGATGCCAAGCCGCTCGGCCGCGCGCGTCTGCACCCCGCCTGTCTCTTTCAGCGCCTCAAGGATCAGGCCGCGTTCGACCGTATCCAGCGTCTCGTTCAACGAACCGTTCAGGTGCTCGACAGGCATCTTGCCATCCGCCATGACCGCCTGTACATGGATCGGCAGATCCGCCGCCGTTATGAGTCTCCGCTTTGCGAGAACGACGGCCCGTTCAATGATGTTTTCCAGCTCACGGACGTTGCCGGGATAACTGTAACGCATCAGCAGGTCCCGCGCTTCCGCCGAAATACCGTGGATGTGTTTCTTGTTCTCGTCGCCGTACTTTTTGATGAAAAAATCCAGCAGGCCCGGGATGTCTTCTTTCCGGTCCCGGAGCGGGGGGATGACGACGGAAACGACATTCAACCGGTAATAAAGATCTTCCCTGAAGGTCCCTCCCTTGATCGCTTGTTCGATGTCCCGGTTCGTTGCGGTGATCAGACGGACGTCGGTCTTGATGGTCACGTTGCCTCCGACCCGCTCGAATTCCCGTTCCTGCAGCACCCGGAGCAGTTTCACCTGCATTCCCGGCGTCAGTTCGCCGATCTCATCGAGGAACAAAGTTCCTTTGTCAGCTGCTTCGAACCTGCCGATCCTGCGCGTCGTCGCACCGGTAAACGAACCTTTCTCATGACCGAAGAGTTCGCTTTCCAGCAGCGCTTCCGGCAACGCGGCGCAGTTGACCTTGATAAGCGGAAAGGTGGCGCGGGGGCTGTGATAATGGATCGCTTTGGCGACCAGTTCCTTGCCGGTCCCGCTCTCGCCCCGGAGCAGGACGGTTGCATTGCTTGCCGCTACCCGGCCCGCAAGGTTCAACACCTCTTCCATAGCGCTGCTGTTGCTTACGATCTCATCGAACTTGTACCGCTCCCGCAGCCGTTCTTTGAGCTCGGAATTTTCCCGGATCAGGTTCTGTCGTTCTGAAATACGCTCGATAAGAACGACAACCTGTTCCAGGTCGATCGGTTTGGGAAGATAATCATAGGCGCCGGCCTTGATGGCCTTGACCGCGGTCTCGATGGTGCCGTAGGCGGTCATGATGATCACCGCCATGTCAGGGTTGATCTTGCGTACCTCGTCCGACGTGTTGAGCGCATCGACGCCCGGGATATTGCAGTCCGTCAGAAACACTTCGAAACGGTCCCGCCTGATTGCAGCAACGGCCTCCGGCACCGTAGCCACAGCGAGGACATCGTAACCTTTTTTCACGAGGTAATCTTCGATCCTGCGGCGTTCCTGCGCCTCATCGTCCATGATCAATATTCGGGCTTCTAGCACGTACATTACTCCTTAACCGGCAAAGTCACCACGTATCATGTTGAGTCAGAAAAGTGAGCTCAGTATCTTTGCGGCATACCTTCTTTACACATCTCATACAAATCGAGCACGATCCCCTCCCGCAACCCCCGGTCGCTCACCAGCATCGAAGCGTATTGGAAACGGTGCATGATCTCCTGCGCGACGATTGCCCCGGCAAGAATGATATCCTCTCTGCCGGGTTCAAGTCCTGGAATTGTTCGCCGCGCGCAAAGCGACAACGCACCGAGTCTCAGGACGATGCCATCGATGAAATCACCCGTCAGCACGGCCCCGTGGATCTTTCCGGGATCATATACGGCGAGCCCCTGGTCAATAGCGGCAAGGGTGGTAATCGTACCGGCAGTACCGATACACGTGCTGGGCGGGGTGAAGAGGATCGTTCCCGTATAGGCATCCAGCTCGTCGGCAACCCTGCGTCTTAGTCTGGTCAATTCTTCCGGTAACGGAGGATCATGTTTGATGAACTGATCGGTAAGGTATACCGCTCCCAGCGGCAGGCTCGAGATTGCAGGCTTGTGGCGCGGATGCGTGATGATGATTTCAGTGCTGCCGCCGCCGATATCAATGACCAGGGCAGACTCGAGGAGGGACTTGCCGTGCGTCGGGCCGTCTTTCGACAGCACCTGAGCGACGCCCAAAAGCGTGAGCCGCGCCTCTTCCTCGCCGGTTACCACACGGATGACGAGTCCCGTCTCCTGCTCCACCCGGTCTATAAATGACGCTGCGTTGGCGGCATTTCTGAGTGCGCTCGTACCGATTGAGGAAACGCGGCATGCTCCCTCTTGCCGCAACTGCGCTTGGAAATCAGCAAGAGCTTCCAGCGACCTCTCCTCTGCTTCAGGAGACAGCATGCCGCTTTGGTCAAGGTTCTGCCCCAGACGGGTTATTCTACGGCCGTAATTGATTTCGCGAAAAGAACCGGGGCCAACGTCGGCAATCAGGAGTCGGAGCGTATTCGTGCCGATATCGATCCCTGCCAGGATCATGACAGGAGGAGGTCCTTCAGCCTTTCATTATACGCTTTGACGCGCATGGCGAGCAATTTTGCAATGGTCTTTAGCACCCGAGCCCCGGTCCGCGGCTCAAGTTCGAGCAGCACTTGAAAATCCTTGCGCGTGAGCAGCAGCAGTTCAACGGCTGTTTCCGCTCTCGCATTTACGAGTCTGACATCCTCGTGCACGAGAGCGAGTTCGCCGAAAAATTCCCCCGGACCGAGCAGCAGGAGCCCCATTTCCTCGCCTTCGCCAACCATAATCGTGATCCTGACCGATCCGCTCCTCACAATATAGAGCGCTTCTGCAGGCATCTTTTCGGCAAAAATGCCCGCATTTGGCTGAATTTTACGCTCCTGAAACAGCCCCACGATGAGATCCAGTTCTTCCCTGCTGCTGCCCCTGAAGAGCACGGTCTTCTGCAAAAGCTCGATATCGTCCATTGTGATCCTGTCTCTGACGTACTTCGTTCGGAACCGCGAATCTACCCGTAATCATTATAATAGACTAAACTCATTTGTCAAGAAGCATTGGAACAAAGTCAGCGGCGTGACACGGGGAACTGATGGATCAGTGAGTTTGCTTCTGCATAAGTGCGATGGCAGTGTTTATTACGATGCGGGCTACATCGGATTTCGGCATGGTGGGCAGCTCGATTTTTTTTTCGGACCGATCGATGATCGTCACTGCATTGGTATCAGTGGCAAAACCCGATCCCTGCTGCAGCAGATCATTCACCACGATCATATCGAGGTTTTTGTCCCTTAATTTTTTTACCGCATTTTCTTCGGCATCGTCGGTTTCCGCGGCAAACCCGACAAGGAGCGGATGGTTCTCTTCTCTTCCGAGTTCCCGCAGGATATCAACCGTCCGCTCAAGCTGCAGGGATAAGGAGGCGCTCTCTTTCTTGATCTTGCGGTCGGAGGGATGCAGGGGTGCGAAATCGGAAACCGCAGCGGCCATGATGACGAGGCTGCTCCGCCGCGCATGCTCTTTGACGGCGGCCTGCATGTCCCGCGCCGTGACGACGGAAATCACCTTCACTCCCTGTGGCGGAGCAAGATGGGTTGGACCTGAAATGAGAATGACATCGGCGCCCCGCTCCTTCGCCGCAACTGCAAGCGCGTACCCCATTTTCCCCGTCGAAGGATTGCTGATGAACCGGACGGCATCAATGGGTTCCCGGGTCGGTCCGGCGGCAACCACAACCGTCCGGCCGGAAAGGTCTTTTGAAAGCAAAAGCGAGGAAAGGTCCTGGATGATCCGGTCCGTCTCCGCGAGCCTGCCTTCGCCGATCACTCCGCATGCGAGGCTGCCGCAGTCGGGTTCGACGAACTGCACCCCCATTTCCGCAAGGGTTTTGATGTTCTTTCGAAGCGCCCGGTTGCGATACATCCTGTCATTCATGGCGGGGGCGATGAGCAGCGGGCAATCAAGCGCCATTACGGCAGTCGTCAGGGAATCGTCGGCTATGCCCGCGGCGATCTTACCGATAATGTTGGCCGTGGCCGGCGCGATCAGGGCGAGGTCCAGATTGTCGGTGATTTCGATATGTCCGATGGCTGTCTGCTCGTCGCGCCGAAACTCTTCGCACAGCACCGGCAGACCGCTCAACGTCTCGAAGGTCAGGCGGGAAACGAAGGACGTCGCGTTCTTGGTCATTGCCACGCGGACCTCGGCCCCCCGGTCCTTCAGTCTGCGCATAATCTCGACGGCCTTGTATGCTGCTATGCTGCCCGTTACACCGAGCAATATCCGCTTGCCGAACAACAGGTCACGCTGTTCCAACCGTCTACTGCTCAGGCGCTTCGTCGGCCTCATCG
>JAJXTW010000194.1 GCA_021783455.1 Nitrospirota bacterium
CTTCGAAGAAGCCGCAGGGATCGGGATCACCTATACCACGGCCTGGAATTCCCTCGTTTTGCGCGCCGGCATCAACCAGGGCGACACGGTCCTGGTCCACGGCGCGGGAAGCGGGGCCGGCAGCGCGCTCATCCAGGTGGCGAAGCTGTTTCACGGGAAGATCATCACCACCGTGGGCGACGACTGGAAAATCGAGAAGGCCCATGAACTCGGCGCGGACTTCATCGTGAACCACAAAAAGGAAGACCTCGCCCAGGCGGTGAAGCGGATCACCAAAGGGGAGCTTGCGGACATCGTCGTGGATCACGTGGGAGCGGCAACGTTCAACACGTCTCTCTCCTGTCTCAAGCGCGGAGGAAGGCTCGTGACCTTCGGCGCCACGACCGGCGACGAGCTTCCATTAAGCCTCAGGTACGTGTTCGGCAAGAACATCACGATCCACGGGGTCTACGTGGGGCCGAGGGCTGCCTTCGGGCAGGTGCTCGGACTCTTTCCGAAACACCTCCGGACCGTCGTTGATTCGGTGTTCGAGTTTCAGGATGTCCGGAAGGCCTATGAAAAACTTCTCTCACGGCAGTTCTTCGGGAAGATCGTGGTTAAAGTATAGCTCAGCGTTCATAGTTCAAGGTTCATAGCTCGGAGTTTAAAAAGCCCTCGCATCAAAACAGCTTGAATTCCTTCCTGCTTTGTGAAATAATGAAATCGCACTGAAAATTGCATCCGACTGAGGAGGCATATTTGTTTCTGACCATCCTGCTCATCATTCACGTCATCTGCGTGATCGTCTGGATCGGAGGCGTGACGTTCGTGACCACCGTCATTTTCCCGATGATGTACCGGACCGAAGGCTCGCTCGAAAAGGCGCTCTTGTTCCAGGGCGTTGAGCACCGCTTCTCTGCCATGGTCAAGTGGCTGATCGCGATCGTGGGAATCACGGGCTTCTGGATGCTCTATGCGAAGTACGGCTTCGCGGTCCTGGCCCAGGCACATGGCATCGGCGTTGTGATCATGATCTTCGCCTGGGCGCTCTATACCACCGTGCTTTTGTCGGAGCGGAAGATTTTTGCCAGGATCTTCGCGGACCCGCAGAAGATCGACATGGACCAGGCTTTGAAGCTCATCAACATCATGCACTGGTTTTTGCTGGTCGTCAGCTACTCGGCAGTCGCCGGCGGCGTGTGGTTCGGGCACAGCGGGTGAGGCGAATGCGGAATTAGGAATTAAGAATGGCGGAGAAAGGATTTTTTAAGATATGGACTTAATGCTGCTTTTGAAAGGCCTGTTCCTCGGCATTGTTGAGGGAATAACGGAGTTTCTCCCGGTATCATCCACCGGGCACCTGATCCTGGCAGGCGACCTTATCGGGTTTAACGACGAGAGGGCAAAAGTTTTCGAGATCGTCATCCAGCTGGGGGCGATCCTCGCAATCGTCTGGCTTTACCGGGAAAAGATCCTGAGCGTGTTCAAGGGGATTCCGGGACGCAAGGAGGACCGCTCTTTGGCGATCAATATTTTTATCGCTTTTCTTCCAGCGGCATTTGTGGGCCTTTTGACGCACAAGGCCATCACGACCTATCTTTTCAACCCGATCACCGTTGCAGGGGCGCTCATTGCAGGAGGCATCGCGATCCTCATAATCGAACGGATGGACCACCGCTCGCATGTTAAGGACGTCGAGAACATCACGTCGAAGCAGGCTTTGGCAACCGGAGTTGCCCAGTGTTTTGCCCTTTTCCCGGGGGTCTCGCGTTCCGGGGCCACGATCATGGGCGGACTGATCACGGGTTTCGACAGGAAGGTTGCAGTGGAATTTTCCTTCTTTCTCGCCATCCCCACGATGTTTGCCGCAACGTTTTACGATCTTTTTAAAAACCTGAACGCGCTCTCTTCTGCGGACATTCCTCTTTTTGCCGTCGGATTCATTGCCGCGTTCTTTTCCGCCGTCGTGGTTGTAAAGGCGTTCATCGGGTTTGTTTCGAAGCACAACTTTTCGTCTTTTGCCTATTACCGGATCGTGTTCGGCCTGCTGGTCCTGGGATTTTACTGGCAAAGGGGATGGAAATTCTGATATGGCGGTTGCCGCAACAAAACCGAAACACTGGAACGAGATGGTCGGCCTGCTCCTGTTCGCTGCCGGGCTCCTGATCATTCTCGGGCTGCTGTCGTACAGCGCGAAGGACCCCTGCTTCAGCGTTTCGGGCACGGGCGGCCAAACGCAGAATTTTATCGGCATCATCGGCGCCTATCTTTCCGACGTCCTGCTTCACCTCTTCGGCATTACTTCCTATCTGCTCCCGCTCTTCCTGTTCGGTTTCGGCGTGTTCCTGGCGCTCGGGATGGAAGCGATCCATCCTCACTTGAAAAAGATCGGCGGCCTTATTCTCTTTTTCTCCGTGGCTGCGTTCTTCGGTTTGCAGGGCGAGACGCTGCGCTTCCTGGGCGAAGACATTCCCTCGGGCGGCATGCTCGGCGGACTGATCTCCCATCTGCTGCTCTCGGGATTTTCCTCGACCGGCGCCTACATCATCACGCTTACCGCCATCGTCGTTTCTCTCATGCTCCTGACGCCCTTCTCGCCTGTCAAGGCTTTTGCCTGGCTCCGCGCCGCCTTTGGCCGCCTGATGGAGCATTTGGACCTGCTCATCACCATCTACCAGGGCCGCAGGGAAAAAGCCAGGGAGGCGCGACAGCGTCCTGTGCAGCCCAGGGAACCGCCGAAAATCGTGGACACAAAACCGCAGGCCGCGCCTCCTCAGCCGAAGCTTGTGAAGCCGGAAAAGCAGCCAAAGCCCGTGCAGGCTACTTTCGAATTCATGGGCGATAAAGGCACGGGGGAGAAGGGCGCCTACCAGCTCCCGTCCCTTGACCTGCTCGACCCGACTCCGCCCGTAACGAAGAAGGTCTCGAAAGAGGACATGCTGGCCCAGTCCGAGCTTCTGCAGCACAAGCTCCAGGACTTCGACATCCAGGGCCGCATAACGCAGGTCTATCCCGGACCGGTCGTGACCATGTTCGAGTTCGAGCCCGCGCCGGGCGTGAAGGTGAGCAAGATCACGAACCTGGCCGACGATCTGGCCCTCGCCATGAAGGCAGGCAGCGTGCGCATCGTGGCGCCCCTCCCGGGCAAGGCGGCCGTGGGCATCGAGGTGCCGAACAACACGCGCGAGACGGTCTACTTCCGCCAGATCCTGGAGACCCCGGAGTACCAGTCCAACAAGTCGAAGCTCAAGATCCCCATCGGCAAGGACATCTTCGGCGCGTCGGTGATCGGCAGCATCGACAAGATGCCGCACCTGCTCGTTGCCGGCGCAACCGGCTCGGGCAAGAGCGTGGCCATCAACTCCATCATCCTCGCGATCCTGTACAATGCAAAGCCGAGCGAGGTCAAGCTCGCCATGGTGGACCCCAAGATGCTCGAACTCTCGGTCTACGAAGGCATCCCGCACTTGCTTTCCCCCGTGGTCACGCAGCCCAAGAAAGCAGCAGAGACGCTCCGGGCGATCGTTGCCGAGATGGAGCGGAGATACCGCCAGCTCGCCGAGAAGGGAAACAAGAACATTGACTCCTATAACAAGGCCGTTCCCGAGGCCGAGCGCCTGCCCTATATCGTCGTGATCATCGACGAACTCGCGGACCTCATGATGACCGTTGCCCGCGAGGTCGAGGACTCGATCATGCGCCTGGCCCAGATGGCCCGGGCTGCGGGCATTCACCTGATCGTTGCGACCCAGCGGCCGAGCGTGGACGTGATCACCGGCCTTATCAAAGCGAACCTTCCTTCCCGCATATCCTTCCAGGTATCTTCCAAGACCGACTCGCGCACGATCCTTGACGCGAACGGCGCCGAGAACCTCCTCGGCATGGGCGACATGCTGTTCCAGCCTCCCAACTCGTCCCACATCATCCGCTGCCACGGCTGCTTCGTGTCCGAGGCGGAGATCAAGCGCGTGGTGGAGTTCGTCAGGAAGCAGGGCAAACCGAACTACGAGCTCCTCCAGCAGCGGGCAAAAGAGATCGTCGAGGCCAAGGTCGCCGAGGTCGAGGACAGCGAGCGCGACGAGCACTACCAGCGGGCGGTCGAGCTGGTCCAGCTGAACGGCCAGGCGTCCACCTCCTTCATCCAGCGCAGGCTACGGGTGGGCTACAACCGGGCCGCGCGCATGATCGAGATGATGCAGGAAGACGGCATCGTCGGGCCCGCGGACGGCGCCAAGCCGCGGCAGGTGCTTGTCCGAAAGAACATGGACGGGACCATGAATGATCTCGACGATCTGTAAATTGCGGATGAGAGGCAGATGAGAGAGATTGGAAATGAATAGAGCGATGACGCTTTCAAAAGAGGCCCAGGCAGAAATTCGCAATCTTGCTCACTCGAAGGACCTTCAGAAGGACATGGCCGCAGTAGCAGCTTTTCGTCACAACCCGTTTCTCAAGGAGGGAGAAGTCGACGTTGATGCGTATATAGAGTTCGTTTCCTCGTACAACGAATTTATAAATCATGAGCCTAAGCCGTTCAAACGCATGATCGACAAAGACGTGCGGTTGTAAATGAATGAAAAAAGCAATAGACCTTTCGGTCACTACGTCCGCAAAGTCTTCGCAATTTTTAACCGACCGCGTCAAACCGTAACTTGTTTTTGCCCCACCCTTATCAGGAGCCAAAGTGCGCTTTTCCCCTCATCTGAAAGCTCGCGCAATCACTCTCTGCTTCTTGATCGGCTTTGGCGCCCCCGCACCGGCGTCGCCTGCTGCTGAATCCCGCAACATACTCGCAACCATCGTCTCAAGCTGTCTCGATATCAACGCGCCGGATTATTGCAAGCGCTGCTCTGCGCCGAGGCTCGAAAGTCCTTGTGCGCAGAATCGCGATTGCACGGCAACGACGGAAGTCTGGAAAGAGACTGCTGAATACGTTGTGATCCGTGACCTGAAAATGTGCGGCTGCGCTCCCGGCTTCGTACACGGCCTTGTCATTCCCCGCGCGCGGATCACCGGCATCGAAGATTCAAAGCGGCCTGACACCATCTGGAATATCGCCTGGGCCGCAGCAGGTAAGCGCATTGCGGAAGAGGACGCAATCGCACTCGTGGTCAATCCCTGCGGACTAAGGACCCAGGACCAGCTCCATGTTCATATCGTCCGATTGCAAAGCAATGCCCGCAAACGCTTTGATGCCGCGAAGAGCGTCAATGTGCGGAACCTCGATGAGGTGTGGATCGCTGCTGCGAAAAAGGCAGATGATATGAAGCTTCAGGATTACGGCGTGCTCGTCGCCCGCAATCGCGACGGCAGCTTCCTCGTGCTCGTTAATGAGAGAAGCCCTGAAAAACTTTACACTCAGGGGATGTGTAAGTAAGGACCTTGAGATCTGTGCAGCTTGCAGGTCGGACAAAGGAAGTGGCCAACATGGACTCTTACTCCAATTAATTATTCCGAAATAAGCATATTAGCTCCTACAAAATTGATATTCTATTTACTGAATATTAGTCGTTTCCTCAAGCGTAATGATTTCCGATAGATAGGTCATCCCTGTTCGTAAAAAAATTGACCATCTATGCAATCTATGCTACTGTATTTCGAACCGATAATATCTTGTTGAACTAAGCCGCTACGCGGCAGTGCAATTCTTATTTTCGTACTTCTTGCCGTATCCCTATCCCGAAGTTTTTCAGAAGCAACCCTCCTTGCTGTCCCTTGCGTCACAATC
>JAJXTW010000195.1 GCA_021783455.1 Nitrospirota bacterium
TGAAAAATGGGGCGACGCAGGACCTGTCGGCCTATGTCACCTGGAGCTCTTCGGATACGGGAATTGCCTTGATTGACAGCAGCGGTCTGGCCCAGGCCGCTGCTTCCACGACCGGATCGACTACGATCACTGCTTCGTTTGGAACGGTCAGCGGGACGACAACACTTACGTCGTCGGCAGTAACGTCTCTCTCGATCACTCCGACAGCGGCAACCATCGTGCTCGGAGCCACACAGCAATTCACTGCCGTAGGTGTTTTGGCAAGCGGGGGCACTCACACTCAGGACCTTACGGCCTATGCAATATGGAGCTCGTCATCGCCTACGGTCGCCACAGTCGGGAATACAGCGGGTTCGCAGGGGCTCGCCGTATCCGTCAGCCTCGGAACGACGTTGATAACCGCGTCGTTCGGGGGAGCGACATCTAATCCGGCTGCACTGACCGTCAATGCCCCGGTCCTGAACTCCATAGCAGTAACGCCTTCCGGAGCGAGCCTTGCCATGGGCATGATGCAGCAGTTTACTGCTACGGGCACGTACTCCGACGGCACAACAAAGGATATAACGGCCTCGGCAACATGGGCGTCGAGCAACAGTCAGGTCGCAATCGTGAGCAATGCCACAGGATCGAAAGGAATGGCGATAACCCTCTCGCAGGGAACGACAGTCATTACGGCGAGCCTTGGCGGAATTACGTCGCCGGCAATTACGGTAACCGTAACGGCGCCTGTTCTGACCTCTCTTTTGGTGACACCGTCCAACCAGAGTTTTACCATCACGACGGGAGGAGTGCAGTTTACGGCAACGGGGGTATTATCCGACGGCACGACAGAGGATCTGACATCGGCAGTAACATGGACGTCGTCGAACACAGCTGTTGCGACCATTTCCATGTTCCAGGGTTCGCAAGGATTCGCAACGTTCCTGAGTACGGGAACAACGACGATCACTGCCACATCCGGGAGTGTCTCCGGAGATACTGTCCTTAACGTGACCTTTTTTTAAATCTCTGATTACTGATTGGATATGTGGGACCTGCGGGAACTATAACCCTAAAAACGACAGTTGGACGCAGATCAACGCAGATATTCGCCGATAAAACAAAGCATCCAGGCGGAAAGAGACTTCGCCACAGTGGCGAGTCTGTTTTCAGCACCAAAAAAGATTTTTCTATCTTTACTTTATCCGCGTTTATCCGATCTTATCTGCGTCCAAAATGCTCTTTTTAGGATAACAGGTTGGTAATCTTATGAACGACAGTGAAATGCGGGACATGCTCATCGATTACATGGGCAGGGGCTTTCTCGACAACATCATCGCCCTTTTTCGTCAGGATGCCACGGTGTACCGGTTTATCGCCGACATGCTCGGTGATGACAACATCAGGGTGCGGCTCGGGGCCACGGCGCTGGTTGAGGAACTGGCCCGGGAGCACCGGAATGAGCTCAAAACAGCTGTTCCGGGGCTCATTTCGCTCCTCAGGCATGAGAACCCGACCATCAGGGGAGACGCAGCGTCCGTGCTCGGCATGATCAGGGACGAGACGTCCGTTGCCGCGCTGCAGGCTTGCCTAAAGGACGATCATCCCGGCGTCCGTGAAGCGGCCCGGGACGCGCTCGTTGATATGGGCAGCTAAAAACGAAAAGGCGTGCTCTCCGGGAGCACGCCTTTTTGGGTATCACGTGAATGTGCTTTTACCAGCCGATATTCAGGGTGACAAGTTGCCGCTTGTCCTTATCCTGGCCCGCATAGGCGCCAAGCTCCTCGGTGTACATGGCATAGGAGATGGTGACGAACAGGAGTCTGAGGTCCAGGCCCAGCGTCGGCGAATTTTCGTACATGCCCGCGCGGAGGGCGATTTCGGCCGGCAGAATATCAAAGAGCTGCAGTTCAGCGCCGTATCGCAGTCTCTTGGCCTTGTCTTTGTCCTGCTTGAAGTTATTCAGTACGTCGACATAATCGGCGGCCACGGTTAATGACCGGGACCAGGAGATATCCGGGTTGATGGCGAAGCCCACATTGACTGTCTGCGGCAGCGTGCCGGCAGCGCCGAAGTTCATATCTCCGATATTGAGCACGGAAGCGCCGAAGGAGGGTTTGAGCGCGGAACCCGGCGCAAATTTCCAGATCACACCGAGGTCGAACCCCGTTGCGTCTCCGCTCGTTTTCAGGTTTTTCTGGATATAGTCGCTGAGATTATTTTGATTGTCGACTAATTCCCTTGCCGTAAAATCATGGATCAGCGATTCCCGGTGGAGGGATTTGACCGATATGCCCGCAAAGAGGTTATCCGTCAACCCGATGCTGACGCCGCCGATGCCGCCGTAAAGAGCGTCGGCGTTTACTTCCAGGAAGCCGTCCGAGCCGAAGCCCTGATGGGTCAAAGCATCCAGCCTGCCGCTTCCGATGCCGCCGACGCCGAAGGCCCACCGGTCGTAGCTGTGGCCGATTGACGTAAAGTCCGCGACCCGCAGATGCAGGTTTTCGCCGCGGTATTTTGCAAGAACGTCGTTGACCGCCCGCAATTGTTCGTCGCTTGCCGTATTGTCCGGGTCTCCCGGAGTGTCCTTGGCATTGAACGCGTCCCTCATATCTTTCAGCATATTCTCGGTGTTCTTCCCAGCCTCAGCGCTCAGATTGAGCAAATTCACTTCCCAGCCCTTGTCCTGGGGAATGTTGATCAGGCCCGCGGGGTTGTAAAACAGCGAGTCTACCCTGCCGCCTACCGCTGTGTAGGCGCCGCCCATGCCCATTGCCCTCGTGGATTTGTAGATGTAGGGATATTCGAGGTTGGACGCCCCCGCGCTTGCCGGAAGTATGAACAAGAAAGCGCCCAATAAAAGCCAGTGTAATTTTATTTTCTCGACCGACATATTCATGCCTTCCTCCGCCGTTATTTTAAATTAGTTTGTATATAGTTCGCGAGGTCCTGCGATGTGCACGATGTTGTACAGACCGGGCACGGCGTCGTTGTGCAGCCGCAGCATGCCTGGGCCTGGACGTCATTAACGGCTTGCTGTACGTCCGTTGTGCCGGTAAGCGACGAGCTTAACGTGCTTACGGAACTCATCAGCGTCTGATTAATGGTGGAAACAAGGTCGAGGGGCGCACCATTCTGAATGATGGGGCAGGGCCACTGAGTGCCGGTCTGGTCCGTACAGAGGTCCGTGGTCGTCGTCGCAGCCCAATAGCCTAAAGAGTTTTTGTAGAGCAGTTTTTTATAGGTTGTATTATCGGTGTTGGGCGGGACAACGGTGCACCCCGATGTTGTTCCGTTCGATGACGTCGCCATGGAAATGATCAAACCGCTGTAGGTTCCTGTCACCGTTTGGCCGGTTGCCACATAGGTCAACGTGAGATCGCCTGTTTGGACGTACGACGCGCCGGAGCACGATAGTGTCGATGCGCCCTCGCTGATAATCGCGGAGGCTATCAATGCACAGGCTGAGGCGTCTGCATCATCCGGGACGCCATTGCCGTTCGCATCACAGGAAGTATTTAAGTTCCCGTTCGCGTCCAATAAGTTGGGCATGACGATCGAGATGAGCGACAGGCTTTTTACGACGTCGACCATGCTGATGTAGAATTGGGCGTCTTTATAATTATCCAGCGTGAACTCACTGCCGGCCGTCGTGACGGAGCCATAGGAGTTCAACGCGTCGTCCATGTACGCAAGCGACGTCCCGCTTGCATGACTCACCAGGGCGGTCATGTAGACGGTCAAATCGTTTTGCGTGTTGGTTGAGTTGCTGACGGTACCGGTTTTGCTCAGGTTGTTGATGACCTGGGTGATGTCGAATCCCGCTAGTCCGAAATAGGCCGCGCCTTTCTGCATGGCATTGGCGCACGATGACTCGAGGACTGCATTATAATTGCCTTTATCGAGGTTCATCGATACCGCATGGATACAAGCTTGATTCGAATTTTTATCACTGCAGCCGAAAAAAGCCAGTACTATCCCCGCTGCGAGAAACAGGTGCAACAAACGTCTATTCATAGTGACCTCCCTTGCCGTAATAAGCTTTCAAAACATGCTGTTATTCCATATATTCATCGCGGCTGTAAGACTATATCAACTATAAAGAAACGCGCCGATGCAGTCAAGTGAATATTACCGGATTTTTCGCGGTATGACGGCTCTAGATGGTTTGCCGCTGCGGATGCCTTGCTTTTCGGAACAGAGTCGGGATGCTTTCATTAATTCTGCGAGAGAATCCCGAGTTTTCTTAAGAAGTGGGCGACGAGAACGCCGAACAGAAAAAGGGTTCCTGTTATCCCGATAAGCGTGAAGACAAAATAGCCGAATTTCTTGAATCGCGGCTGATCGAGGGGCCTGATCGAAAGGAAGTAAACGAGAAAGCTGAAGCCCAACCCGAATAGAAAACAGAACAATTCAATCATGCAATGCTATTTTAGCCTAAGGCCGCGTCCCTGTCAACCAAATTTGTGTGTTAAACCATATTTGTCAGGGGCTGAGCGAATTTTTTTCATTTGACAGGGTCCCCTCTGTCAATTAATATTCAATCGTATCATGAAACGCGGCAATGAAAACAGCAACGAAGAGGATTGGGAATACGGCGATGCCTGGAAACAGGGCGCACCGGAGGGGCCTGCTTCGGACGAAGATGTCGTGTACGTTGAACTGTTCCGCAGCGACACCGGCATGGGGTATGACGACACGGTGTTGATGGACCTCGTGAGCTATCTCGGTTCGCGCGGTATTCGCGCCACCTTCGATTCTTTTTCCCTGGGGCTTGAACCTGCTGCGATGAAGACCTATGTCTTTAAAGTGGAGGCGGGGAGGGAAGAAGAGGCGAAGACGTATTTGAGAGAAAAGTTCGGAACTCAAAACCCAAGCGCAAAATAATACTTGGTGCAGCGTTCAGAATCGCCGGTCCCCGTCGCGGGGTCCCGGCTTCCGGACGCCGGACCCCATCTTGATCGTAAGGAGAACTTCATGTCTGAAGAAAAGGAAATCACAGGGCTGGAAGAAACACTCGACGCGTACAAGTCCAAGGTCTCCCAGGTGAACAAGGCGACCCTTACCTGGGACAAGGAACTGATCTTTGTCGGCCGCACGAACCGCGGATATGAGGTGGAGTATGATGCCCAGCAGCAGTGGGGCTGCTCGCCGACCGAGACGCTTCTCCTGAGCGTCGCGGGGTGCATGGCGATCGACATGGTCTCGTTCCTCAAAAAAATGAAGTGCGAGATAAAATCCTACAAGATGGACATCATGGGTGAGCGGAACCCCACGCCTCCCCAGTATTACACTTCCATGGAGATGATCATTGCCGTTACGGGCAGCGGCCTCACGGCCAAAAAGCTCGAGCGAGCAATTTCTCTTTCCCACGAAAAGTATTGCTCCGTCTACCACACGCTCAGAAAAGACATGAAAATGAAGGTGGACTACACCTTCGAGAATGCATGATGCCTGTGCAGGAACATAAGAAAAGAGTAAAATAAAAAAAGAACCCCAGGGTCCTCTGTCTCCCGTTCTCTTTTTGTAAGTTGAATCCCGCGACTTGCAATCCCCCGGCTCCTGCCGGGGGTAATGCGCCGTAGTCCGCGGGAGGTCGCGTTGTTAAAGGGAGCTTCCGGCTCCTGCCGGAGGGGGCTCCACTTTTCCATGACTTCCGTACGGCTGCTCAAAAACGGTGTTGAAGCCTTCCCCGCGATGTTTGGCGCGATGG
>JAJXTW010000196.1 GCA_021783455.1 Nitrospirota bacterium
GACCCCAGCCAGTGCGGCTATGTGTTTGATGATCGACTGGAACAGATCGGTCTCGAAATTGGTCCGCACCTTCTGTACGACCGAAGCAAGGCGTTCGAGCCCCATGCCCGTGTCGATGCTGGGCTTGGGAAGCGGCGTAAGCTTGCCCGTTTCGTCGCGGTTATACTGCATGAAAACCAGGTTCCAGATCTCCAGATAACGGTCACAGTCGCACCCCACGGCGCAGTCCGGCTTTCCGCAGGAGATCTCCTTCCCCTGGTCGATGATGATCTCCGAGCAGGGCCCGCAGGGGCCCGTGTCCCCCATGGACCAGAAGTTGTCCTTTTCGCCGAGCCGCACAATGCGTTCAGAAGGGATCCGGGCCACGTCCTGCCACAACTGGAATGCTTCATCGTCGTCTTTATAAATCGTGACCCAGAGCTTCTCTTTCGGGAGTTTTACGACCTCGGTCAAAAAATCCCAGGCAAAGGCGATGGCGTCCTTTTTAAAATAGTCGCCGAAGGAAAAATTTCCCAGCATTTCGAAGAAGGTATGATGCCGGGCCGTGTGGCCCACGTTCTCCAGGTCGTTGTGCTTGCCGCCGGCGCGCACGCACTTCTGGCTCGTCGTGGCGCGCTTGTAGTCCCGCACATCCTCGCCGAGAAACACGCTTTTAAATTGCACCATGCCCGCATTGGTGAATAACAGGGTGGGGTCGTTTCTGGGCACCAGCGACGAGCTCGGCACAATCTTGTGTCCGCGCGCCGCAAAATAGTCGAGAAACAGCTTTCGCAATTCGTTCGCTTTCAAGTCTTACTCCTCGCAGGAAATTAAAATAGCCGCAAATAAACGCGGATGGCCGTTGGTCGCGCGCGTTGCACGGGTATTCGGCCTGCCCGGTGATCGCCCCCGTGAATCAGCGGTTTCAAATGCAATCAATGCCTTTCAAAACAACCCTGATGATGTCGTACGAAAATCCCTTCCGCTCCAAAAAACCGGCCAGCCGCCGGCGCTTTGTTTCCCGGTCAACTGATTTCATAAGGTTCAGTTTTTTCTCCGCTTCTTTGTACGCCGTCTCGGTCTCGGTGTCAACGCCGAAAACCAGTCCGAGCGCCTCTGCGATAACGTCCCGGTCGATCCCCTTGGTCCTGAGCTCCTGCTCGATCCTGCGTCTTCCGAACCCGCGAAGTCTGACCCGGCCTGAGGCCCACTGCTCGGCAAACTGCCGGTCGTTGATATAACCCAGCAGCGCCAGATCAACGAGCACTGCTTCGACGATCGATTTATCAAAATCTTTTTCCTGAAGTTTCGTCGCCAGTTCGAAGCGGCTCCGCGGCCGATAGGTGAGCAGGCGATAAGCGGCATTCCTGGCCCGCATCAGAACTTTTTCATTCAATTCCTCATCCGGCATTCTTCATTCCGAATTGATTTACTTGTCCCCGAACCGGTCTATCTTAAATTCCGTGCCGCCCGGCTTTGCACCGGTTTTCCGTTTTTCGTCCTCTTCCCAGGCTGCATCGCTCGTGGACTGGATACCCTTGACCTTGAGAGCAAAATCGTCGGCGTTGCTCGCAGACAGAAGCGCCTCATCGTAGGTGATATGCCCCTTTTTGTACAACATGAGGAGCGACTGGTCGAAGGTCTGCATGCCGTAATGGGTGATGCCCGCAGCAATAATCGAGGGGATTGTCCGCGTTTTGGCTTCATCGATGATTGCCTCGCGTATCGACAGGGTGCCGAGCATGACTTCCGCTGCCGGCACGCGTCCGCTGCCGTCGGCCTTGGCAACAAGCCGCTGGGAAATAATGCCCTTTATGACCGAAGCAAGCTGCATGCGCACCTGCTTCTGCTGGTAGGGCGGGAACACGGTAATAATGCGGTTGATTGTTTCGGCAGCATCCAGAGTATGGAGGGTGGAAAGAACCAAATGGCCGGTCTCCGCCGCGGTGAGCGCCGTCGAAATGGTCTCGAAATCGCGCATTTCGCCCACGAGGATCACGTCGGGGTCCTGGCGTAAAGAGCTCCTGAGCGCGTCGCTGAAGCTCAAGGTATCGCTGCCGATCTCGCGTTGGTTCACGATGCTTTTTTTGTCCCGGTGGAGAAATTCGATGGGGTCCTCGATCGTAATGATATTGGCGGTGCGGGCCGTATTGATATAATCGATCATGGCGGCGAGAGTCGTGGACTTTCCGCTTCCCGTCGTACCGGTCACGAGGATAAGGCCTCGGTGCTCGTTCGCGATTTTCTGAAGCACCGTAGGAAGCATGAGGTCCTCGAAGGTCAGGATCTTGCCCGGAACCTGGCGGAAGACCATGCCCACGCTCCCGCGCTGCTGAAACACGTTCACGCGGAACCGGCCGAGGCCCGGCACGGCATAGGCCATGTCGAGTTCGTTCCGTTCCTTGAACTTGGTCTTTTGCGCGCTGTTCATGATGCTGAGCGCTATATTGAGCGCATCTTCCTGCGTGGTCCGCTTTTCGGTCTCGATGGGCATGAGCCGGCCGTCGATCCGAAGAATGGGCGGCACGCCGACCTTCAGGTGCAGATCAGATGCCCGTTTTTCAAAAGTCATTTTGAGCAAGTTGTTCAGGTCCATTTAAGCCTCCGCGTGTTTTTCGGATTTCTGTCCCTTCGTGGGTTTTCCGACCTTATCTACGATAGTTTCTTTTTCCTTTGGCGCTTCTTTTGCCGGTGCTGCGGCTGCGGCCGCCGGCGTATCAGGGAGGGCTCCCGTGCCCGGAAGACCGCACGCCTGCCTCACCTTGAGCTCGATCTCCTGGGCCATGTCCGGGTGGTCATGCAGAAAGAGCTTCACGTTTTCCCGGCCCTGGCCGATCCTGGTGCCGTTGTAGGAGAACCAGGCCCCGCTCTTTTCGACAATATTCTTCTCCACGCCGATGTCGATGATTTCGCCGATCTTGGAAATGCCTTCGTTGAACATTATATCAAATTCGGCCATGCGGAACGGCGGAGCGATCTTGTTCTTCACGACTTTCACCTTCACCCTGCCCCCGGTCACCTCTTCGCCTTCCTTGACCGCCGAGATCTTGCGGATGTCGAGGCGAACGGACGCATAAAACTTGAGGGCGTTGCCGCCCGTCGTGGTTTCGGGGTTCCCGAACATGACGCCGATCTTCATGCGGATCTGGTTGATGAAGATGAGCGTGGTGTTGGATTTACTGATGGCGCCGGTCAGTTTCCGGAGCGCCTGGCTCATGAGCCTGGCCTGGAGCCCCATGTGCGCATCGCCCATCTCGCCTTCGATCTCCGCCCGGGGCGTGAGCGCGGCAACGGAGTCCACGACGATGACGTCGACGGCGCCGCTCCGTACCAGCGTTTCGGTGATCTCAAGCGCCTGCTCTCCGGTATCGGGCTGCGAGATCAGGAGGTCGTCGGTGCGCACCCCGAGCTTGCGCGCGTAAGTAACATCGAGGGCGTGCTCCGCGTCGATGAACGCGGCCTGGCCGCCGGCCTTCTGCGCTTCAGCGATGACATGGAGCGTGAGCGTGGTCTTGCCCGAGGACTCCGGACCGTAGACTTCGATGATCCTTCCGCGCGGCACGCCGCCCACGCCGAGGGCGATGTCCAGGCCCAGGGAACCCGTGGAAATTGCGGGGATGCCCGCCGGGACCTCTTCCCTGCCCAATCGCATGATGGAGCCCTTGCCGAACTGCTTTTCTATCTGGCCCACCGCCAGTTCCAACGCTTTTAACCTATCCTTATCCGCCATGGTCATTCTCCCTTCGCCGCCGCGCGGCTCGCCAGTATTTAGTTTCGTTAACTGTAAGTCAGGTCTGTCTCGAAAATCGGATGTTGATGTTGAACATTGCACCTTATACTCAGTACTATTTCAGTTCCACTTTTCCCATCTCCGTATACACCGCGCCCGATGGTTTGAGCTCGCTCTTCATCAGGCTGACTGCTGCCACGTCGAACCCCGGCAGGCTGATGTCTTTGACCTCATCAAGCGCTTTAATCCACCTGTCGCGTGACCGGATATACTTGATCCTGCCGAGCGTAAGGTGCGGCGTAAATGCCCGTTCATCACGCTCGAAGCCGATACTGCTGATCGCCTCTTCGACAGCTGCCTGCAGCCGGGAGAGTTTCTCGAGATCCCCGGAAAGTCCGACCCAGACCACGCGTGCATTCTTCGGGTTCGGAAACGTCCCGATACCGCCGACTTCAAGCCGGAACGGGCCAATGCCTTCTGCAGCCTGCCGCAGCCCGTTCATAAGATCCGGGACCTTCGAGTCCGGCGCCTCTCCCAGAAATTTGAGCGTCAGATGGAGCCCTTCAGGTCGTGTCCAACTCGCATCCGCCACACCGGAACTCTTGAGCCTGCGCTGAGCTTCGGTCAGCCCGGCCTTGATCTCATCAGGAATCTCTATGGCGATGAACGTTCTCATGAGAATTCAGGAGTCAGAAGTCGGGAGCCGGGAGAAACAGTCGATTTTTTCCCGGATTCTGTCTCCCGGCTCCTACCCGATTAGATACCTTCTCACCATATCGAGCGCCATCTGCGAGGCCCGCATGCGGATCTGCTCCCTGCTGCCCAGAAGCCGGTATTCCGCTGTCTTTATTCCCTGCGGAGATGCTAGCGCGATGTACACCAGCCCGACCGGTTTTTTTTCCGTCCCGCCGCCCGGTCCGGCAACGCCGGTCACCGAGAGCCCGAGGTCGGTGCGGGCGGCCTGCTTGATGCCCTGCGCCATGGCAGCGGCAACTTCGCTGCTGACCGCGCCAAGGCGTTCGATCACGTCAACGGGAACACCGAGCATTTCCGTCTTTGCAAGATTGCTGTAGACCACGGCCCCACGCTCGAAATATTCCGAACTGCCGGCGATATTCGTGATCCGCGCCCCGATAAGTCCAGCGGTGCAGGATTCAGCCACTGCAATTTTAAGCCGGCGCTGCTTCAAAAGCGCACCGACCACCTCTTCCAGTTCCACGCCGTCGACACCGTACACCGCATCGCCCAGTTTCTCCCGGATGGATGATTCAGTCCGGTCAACAAGCGCCTGGGCCTGCTCTCCGGCCGATGCACGGGCGATGATACGGACATCCACCCCGGTCTCTTTCACCGACAAGCCCACCTTCGGCTCGTTGCGCCGCAGGATGTCCTGGATCGACTGGTTCACTGCGGACTCGGAGATGCCGCAAATGCGCAGCACTCTTCGTCTGATGAACGATTTGCCGCCGAAGCGCTGTTCGAGCGCCGGTCTGAGGCTCTCGCTGTACATGGCCCGCATCTCGCGCGGAACGCCGGGGAGAACGGCGACAAAAGGGCCGCCCTCATCGATATAAAACCCCGGCGCGATCCCGGCCGGGTTTGGGAGAAGCCGCGTCCCGGCGGGTATCAGCGCCTGACGATCGTTCGCCGCCAGCACGTCTTTCCCTCTTCCGGCGAGGCGCGCGCGGATGGCCGTAAGCGCCTCCTCGTTCAGGACAAGGCGCTTCTTCGTGATCTTGGCCACCACTTTGCGCGTGATATCGTCTTCCGTCGGGCCGAGCCCGCCGGTGATGATCACCGCATCAACCCTTGCCATAGCCCGCTTGAGCGCCTCCTCCATGTCCTTTTCATCGTCGCCCACAACCGTCTTGAAAGCGGTTTCGAGGCCAAGGAGCATAAGCTCTTCCGAAAGAAATACCGAGTTTGTATCGACAGAACCGCCG
>JAJXTW010000197.1 GCA_021783455.1 Nitrospirota bacterium
ATTTCAAAAGGTCCGGGTCTGAAGTTTGGTGTTTGATTTGAAATTTGGATTTTGAACTTACGCATATTAAACTTCATCCGGCGATCTGAGGATGGTGGCCTTGCTGCGCTCCTCCCGCTTCAGGTCCCGCATGCACGGCATGTCAGGCCGCACGACATCCTGCGGTCCGGCCACCCAGCTGAGGGGCCGCCGTTCCTTGCCGACTTTCTCCCTCAGCATGAGGAGGCCTTCCATGAAGGCGTCGGGCCGGGGAGGGCAGCCGGGCACATACACGTCAACGGGCAGGAACTTGTCCACGCCCTGGACCACGCTGTAGATATCGTACATGCCGCCGGAATTTGCACAGGAACCCATGGAAATAACCCACCGCGGCTCCATCATCTGTTCGTAGAGGCGCTTGATCACCGGGGCCATCTTGATGAAGACGGTGCCGGCGACGATCATCATGTCCGCCTCGCGCGGCGTACCGCGCATCACTTCGGCGCCGAACCGGGCGATGTCGTACTTGCTCGTGAGGCTCGTGGCCATTTCGACGTAACAGCACGAGAGGCCGAAATTGAACGGCCAGATGGAGTTCTTCCTGCCCCAGGCAAGCATGTCCTGGAGCCGGGCGAGGACCAGGCTTTTCCTGACAACATCTTCGACGGAATCATGTCCGGGTTTGGTTAATTGATAGTTCATAGGTCGGGAAAAGTTCAATGTCAGAGCCCGCCCCCGGCGCCTACGAGTGCATCAGCGCGAGTGCAGGGGGTTCATAGTCCGGCGTTCAGAGTTGGGTGCATGACCATCACCTTGAACTTTGAACCTTGAACTCTGAACTGGATCTTGCGAACGCTCCCCATTCCAGCGCTCCGAGCTTCCATATATAGACGAGAGCCGCCGTCAGGATGCCGATGAAGATCAACATCTCCGCATAGCCCGTCCAACCGGTCTCCCGGATGGACACAGCCCAGGCGAAAATAAATACCGCTTCGAGGTCGAAGATGACGAAGAACATGGCAATGAGGTAGAATTTGATGTCGAAGCGCACACGTGCCGTGCCGGTGGATGCGATCCCTGATTCGTAGGGTTCGTTCGTTTGTTTTTCCCGGTGTCGCTCGCCCAGCACATAGGAAATCGCGACCATGGCAGTAATGATGATAACGACGGCTGCGAAATACACGCCGAGAGGCCAGAGAGCTGGTGCGCTTGTCATCTGTTCCGTCATGTTAAGAGAATATCACAGGGGAGAGGAAAGTCAAGCGTCTGATCATTGCTGGTTGAGAGAGGATAAAAGATGGCGTACGCGATTCCGCGGCCTGCTGTAAAGGTTGGCTGTACCGTTGCCCAGGCGCGAATGTATCACGGTTTGAAAGTCGTCGTGGAAGAGGCAGCAGAGACCTGCCCTTCCACGACGACGTGTGCCTGATAGTATTTAATGTGTCACAAACACCTGACGGGTCCTTGAATTTAAAATTGGAGTTGGCCTTCAATTTTTTTTTCCTCTGTTGTTAAGGTATTAATTCAGATCAAGGTCAACTTTGAAAGGGACGTCGAAGCGAAGCTGTGTTGATTGATCGATTCTGCAATTCCTTCGCGTCCGTCCGAGGGGCGGAAACACAACCCCTGTTCCTTCAACCGGCCGGGCGACATCATCTAAATATGGGACATGATCCCGTAGATGAGAAGCAGCCTCGCTGCAGATTTTCATTAGGTTCGACGCTTGATAATGCGTAATTTTGCCTTGACTTTGAAGTGCTTATAATCTATATTATGCTCCGAAGAGGAGGAAACTATGACTAAGGCAGACATCATCTCCGAAGTTTTTGACAAGGTCGGCTTGCCGAAACAGGATGCCGAAGAATTGGTAGAGATGATTCTGGATCTAATCAAGCAGACTCTGAAAGAGGGTGAGACCGTAAAACTCTCGGGCTTCGGAAATTTCGTTGTTCGCAAGAAGAATTCGAGAAAAGGCCGCAATCCCAAGACGGGCCAGGAGATCGAAATCACCCCGAGAAAAGTCGTCAGTTTCAGGCCGAGCATGATTTTCAAAGAGCATGTCATTGAATCCTCAACAACCGCAGCAGCCGAGTAAGCTCTTCTACCGGATCGGCGAGATGAGCCGTTTAACGGGGCTGGAACCCTACGTGCTCCGTTATTGGGAAACAGAATTCCCGCAGATCAAGCCGGACAAAGGCCGCTCAGGCCAGCGTCTCTATAAAAAAAAAGATCTCGACACCATCCTCCTGATCAAGCAGCTGCTTTACAAGGACGGTTTTACGATAGCCGGCGCGAGAAAGAAACTGAACGGAAAAGAAGCGCAGGATGCCGCGGAAACTGTCATTGAGACGGCAAAGCGGGAGCTGAGGGAAATACTGGAGATACTGAAGTAAGCACAGACAGCATTAGTAATTTAAAATTAATAATTTGAAATCGATGTTTTTCGGGGCGTGGCGCAGCCTGGTAGCGTACTCGCTTGGGGTGCGAGTGGTCGGCCGTTCAAATCGGCTCGCCCCGACCATTTTTTGAGAAAAGGCCCGGATAACCTCCGGGCTTTTCCTTTTTTTGATGTGATAAATCCCTGGAGACGTTCACATGATCCTTGTTACCAATGACGACGGCGTATATTCCCCCGGCATCCTGATTCTCGCAAAACGTTTGCGCGAGCTCGACACGGTCGTGATCGTCGCTCCGGACCGGGAGCGGAGCGCGGCCGGCCATTCCATGACCCTTCACCGCCCGCTCCTGATCGAAGAAATCAAAGAATCGATCTACAGCGTGAATGGTACGCCGACCGACTGCGTGAACATCGCGGTCAAGGGGCTCTTGAAGGAAATACCCCGGCTCGTGGTCTCCGGCATCAACAAGGGGCCGAACCTGGGGGACGACGTTACGTATTCAGGGACCGTTGCCGGGGCGATCGAGGGTATTTTGCTCGGAATTCCTTCCTTTGCGATTTCCCTGGCTGCGCGGGAAGATTTTCGTTTCGCTGAAGCTTCGGAGGTCGCGGTCCGCACGGCAAGCCGGATACTGGAGCAGGGGCTCCCCGGAGGCACGCTCCTCAACATCAACGTCCCGAACTTTCCGATCGATAAAATGCAGGGAACGCTCATCACGAGGCTGGGAAAGCGGATCTATCACCAGATGACGGTGGAACGCGTAGACCCGCGCGGGAAGAAGTACTACTGGATCGGCGGAGGCGAGCCGGATTGGGAACGGGAAGAAGGCACGGACTTGGATGCCGTTGACCGAAAGTTCGTGTCCATCACGCCTCTTCATCTCGACATGACGGATTATGCGTCATTCGACCGGCTGCGTTCCCTGGAAAAGATGTCCTACGGGGAGAGCTCCAGGCACGGGAGCGTTGAGTGATCAACTATGAAAAAGAGCGCAGCCGGATGGTGGAAGAGCAGATCATCGCCCGGGGGGTAAAGGACGAGCGCGTGCTTGCAGCCATGCGCAAGGTGCCGCGTCACGAGTTCCTGCCTGAGGGCATCCGCGGCATGGCGTACCAGGACAGTGCGCTCCCGCTTGGGGAGGCCCAGACCATGTCGCAGCCCTATATGGTTGCGCTCATGACGGAGCAGCTGGAACTCAAGGGCCACGAGCGCGTGCTTGAGATCGGCACGGGTTCCGGTTATCAGGCCGCGGTGCTTTCCGAGTTGTGTGAAAAGGTTTACACCGTGGAGCGCATCAAGATGCTTGCGGATCGGGCCCGCCAGTCGCTCGACCGTCTCGGCTACAGGAGCGTGGCGATCAAAGTGTATGACGGTACCTACGGGTGGAAAGAAATGGCGCCCTTCGATGCCATCCTGGTCACAGCCGGCGCACCCGATGTGCCCGTACCGCTTGTTGAACAGCTCAAAGAAGGCGGCAGGATGGTAATTCCTGTTGGCGAGAGGTTCGGACAGACGCTTTTAAAAATCGTCAAAACCCCCGCAGGGCCTGCCACGGAGCGGAGCATTCCCTGCGTATTTGTCCCGCTCATCGGCAACCACGGATGGAAGGAATAACTGCGCTTACCGCCTCTCCCTTGATATAAACTCCTCAACAGATATCCATCGGTACGCAAGCGATAAAGCCATTCCAATAGCGGTCCCCAGGAGAGCTCCCGTGAGAACGTCGGTCGGGTAGTGGACCCCCAGGTAAACTCGTGAAAAAGCGATGGCTGAAGCGAGGAGCAGCGGATAGAGCCGCCACGCAAGGTTCATGAACCTCTTTGTCAGATAGAAAAGCGGCAGGGCAAAAGAAAAAGAGCTTATCGCGTGCCCGGATGGCATGGAATACGACCGGGGGCAGGGGAGGATCAGCCTGATTCCTTCGATCGCGCGGCACGGTCGCACGCGCGCCACCGCATCCTTCATCCAATCCTCAAACCATCCCGCGAGATATGCTGCGCAGCAGGCGATCAGGATCGTCCAGATCGCGGCAACAAGATAAGTCGTCCCCCGGTCATTTTTCGTCACTGACCCGCGCGCCAGTATGGCGAGCAGGAAGGGTATCACGAGAAGATATCCCTGCAGGGAAAGGGCCGGCATGAGGATATCGAAGAGGGCGTTCGTTGTATGGTGGTTGATGAACAGCAGCAGCTGCGTATCGAGGGATTGGACGGTCATGGGATTAATGATGCTGCCTGGTCGATGTTCCTGCGATAGCGCAGGTGAGGCAAGCAATGAGGCAGGAGGCTATTTTTTCCTGGCGCAGCACTTGATAACATTCGTGTCGCTGACTTCAATGAGCCCTTTCTCGACGATCGAGGTCACGTCCTCCAGTACGTCGTTGATCATTTCTTCCGAATCCACGACCTCGATCTTGACCGGCAAGGTGGTCGAGAGTTCGAGCATCTTTGCCGTGTGGAAGACCCCGTCGCTGCCGTAGCCTTCGATGCCGCGGAACACGGTGGCGCCGGCTATTTTTCGTTTGAAGAAGATGTCCAGGAGCACCTCATAGACGGGCTTTCCATGGAGTTTGTCCGCTTCGTCAAGGTAGATGGTGAGCTTCTTTGCCGCTCCGCTTTTTACCATGGTCCTCTCCTCTAAATGCTTTTCGCGATGACTTCTCCGAGTTTGAGCGCTGTAAAGCCGACGAACACGCTCGCGATCACATTCGCGCCTGCGTAGAGCCACTCACCGTCCGTGAGGAGCGCGCCGGTCTCGTACTCGAACGTGGAAAAGGTCGTATAGGCGCCCAGGAATCCGACTACAAGGAACAGGCGCCACTGCGGGTTCTCGATGATCCTCTCAGTCATGAGGGTCATGAGAAGGCCGATGATAAAGCTCCCGCTGACATTGATAATGAAGGTGCCGAGGGGAAAGCTCCGTCCCCAGCGCTGGCCGATCCAGATCGCTACCTCGTACCGCGTGACGGCCCCGATGAACCCGCCGATGCCTATGATGAGTAAGTTTACCATACCGCTCATTGTATCCTTATAATGAGATATTTTTATCAGAAGGGGCAGCGTAAGTCAATGAAAATGGTAGAGCCAAGCGGGTATGATCTTGATCATAGAAAATTCTATGAATCAGGAGTAAAAAGGGATATAATAGAACCATCAAGCAGCGTGACGCATATCCAAAGAAGGAGATAAATCATGAAAGAACAAGTTGAAGAGGCGCTCAAAAAAGTACGACCCATGCTCCAGCGGGACGGAGTCGATATCGAACTCGTGAG
>JAJXTW010000013.1 GCA_021783455.1 Nitrospirota bacterium
GGCTCCATCGCCGTCACGGAGAACTTTTCTCCGGTCCTGCTTCGCGACCGCGAGGCAAAGGTGAGTACGGTCTCGAACACGTCGCCGGCTTCGAGATGGTTTCCCGCCTCGGTTGCGAATTGCGTGAGATCCTGCTGCAGGTCCCGCGATGATTCGACCAGCGATTTGATCTCTTCCACGCCGCTCGAAGGGAGGATCTTCTTCAACCGGAGGAAGAACTTCTCGATAAGCTTCAGACCGATTATGTTCGCCGCTTCCTGCTCGTTGCTGCCGCGGTAGAGCACGCGATAGTGGTACCCCTGCTCATTGGCGGCCTGCAGCAGGGAGTTGATTTCCTCCGAATCGGCAGTGGCCATGGCGATGTCGGCGGATTCTGCGTCGATGTCTTCGTCATAGAGCATGTAGAGTACGTTGGCGTTGTGCTTGGCAAGCAGCCGGGCAAAGGCCGCAAGGGTCCCCGGCTTGTTCGCAAGCCGGACCTTGATCTCCAGGACGCTGGCCGCGGCGGTGACCATCAGGTCGTCCCGCGCGTCCTGCGCTTGATCGATCGCATACTGTTTTTCCCGGAGAGCGTTCAAAAGTGACGTGAGATGGCTCTCCTTGGAAAGTTGGACCTCGACGGCAACTCGACTGCTGTCAAGAGCCCGGTCATAGTGAAAGAAGGAAATATTTCCATCCGCCTGCGCGATGATCGAGGCAAACCCCGCGAGCGAGCCCGGCCGGTCCGGCAGGGATATGCGGAATTTCGCCAGGATTGCTCTTTGGTCGTTTGTGGCAGGCGGTGAGATCTGGCGATACACGGTAACAGGCGGTTGGGTCATGTCACTTCACCACGCTAGCCAACGTGATAATCAACAACTACTCTTCGCTCCCGTACCTTGCCGACGAACTCGGCGACTTTAAGGTGTTCGGGGTGCTTTTGGTAGATATCGAGGTCCTTTTCGCTTTCGAACTCGGAGTAGAGCGCAACGTCGTAGGACCCGTCGGAGGGAATGCTGTTCAAGCCCACTTCGATGTGCCTGATCTGCGGGATGACGGCTTTCAACGCTTCGAGATCATGCTTCATCTTTCTTGCGTTCTGGAGCCGGTCCCCGCACTCCGAGACTTCCTTGAGTTTCCACAGAACAATATGCTTGATCATATCGTGTCTCTCCTTCGGACTGATTGTTTTTAAGATTTTTTCTGTTGCTCTCCGCTTCAATACTTTGTATGATAGCAGCCATTCCGGGGATGTTTCGTCGATTGCTGTTACTCTGATCATACACGGGGAATAATAAAAGGGCAAGCGCTATGGCCGGAGTATACAAAAAGATCTTTTATTTCTCCTGTTGCATCGTTCTGGCGGCAGCTTGCGCGCCGAAAAGAGCGCCGTTGCCCGCAGGCCCCCCGTGGTCCAAAACACGAGCGTCGCAAAAGCCCTATGTTGTAAACGGGCAGCGCTATGAGCCGCTGGCGTCGTCTGACGGCTTTGTCCAGACCGGCATTGCGAGCTGGTATGGGAAGGACTTTCACGGAAAAAGGACGAGTAACGGCGAGATCTATGATATGCATGCCATGACGGCCGCGCACAAGACGCTGCCGCTCGGCGTGTTCGTCAAGGTCAGAAATACGAGTAACGGACGTGAAACAATCGTTCGGATCAACGACCGCGGACCCTTTGTCAAGGGGAGGATCATCGACCTTTCCAATGCAGCGGCGAAGAAGCTCGGTGTGGACATCGTCGGCACGGCACCGGTCCGGATCGAGGCCCTGGGATACCGTGTTCCGGGCAAAGACACGTACAGGGAGCCTGAAAATTATGACAGCGGCACCTATACGGTCCAAATCGGATCATTCAAAGACTACAATAATGCCCATCGCCTGGCCGATGAGATGAAAAAGCGTTTCGGATTCTCCGAAGTGCACCTGACGAATGTAAACGGGAGCAATTTCTACCGGGTCTACGCAGGCAAGTATTTTTCATTAACGGCTGCGGACAGCGCTGAGAAGAATTTTTCCGATCTCGGCTATTCCGGAAGTTTCGCCGTGTCGCTTGATTAACAGTTCGAACGGTTTTTTCAGAAGCCTTTCCCTTCCTCTCGTCGGTCTCTATGGTCCTGGTTCAATAAGATTGATATAGGCAACACCGCCGCTCGTGGTATTGGCGGCCGCCGTGAAATACAGCGTGCTGCCTGATGCAACCAGGGTGCAGTCTTCCGGCGTTGTTCCAATGAAGTGCGTGTTGTCGATGAGACAGCTTGCGGGTGTGGTGAAGGTGCTGTCGCTGCCGAACACGGTCAGGTTCGCGTTGCCCGTGAGCCCCAAGATGCTGACGGTGTAACGAGTCCCCACAGTCAAGCCGCTTACTGCATAAAAACTCGTCTTGCCAAACGCCACCTGTCCGGTTACTGGCGTGTCGAGAGAGAGAGGAACCGGAGAGCTTGGCGTCCCTTCATTCGTCGGTTGTAGTACGATGGGAGTTAGTGTTGCGAGCACGGTATATTGAACAACAGGTGCTGAACTGAAAATCCCATCAACGATAAAGTGGAGCGTACCTGCCGAGGAAGTCCAGGTGCAGTCTTCCGGAGTTGTGCCGATGAACCGCGTATTATCGGTGGAGCAGGTTGTTGGTGCGGTAAAGGTGTTGTCGTTTCCGAATACGACAAGATCGGCGTCATCGGAGAGGCCGGTCATGCTGGCAGTATAGACGGCTCCCGGCGAGACCGGCACAGTATAGACAACGGCGCCTCGTTGCGTGGTGCTGTCGGAGAAAGGCGTTTGGAGCGTGAGATGTGTTTCTGTTAGAAGTTCGATATCGATAACATAGGTGGCCGCGCCCGAGGCAAGGTAGGTGCCGTCTACGCTGAAATAGAGCGTACTGCCCGGGGCCGTCATGATGCAGTCTTCAGGGGATGTGCCGATGATGGAAGTGTTGTTGATTGCACACGGTGCAAGGACGGAATAGGTACTGTCCGCACCGAACACCAGGAGGTCCGTATCGTCGGTTGGGCTGGTGATGCTGATTTTATAGAGAGCTCCCGGCGTTACGGCTGCTGCGTAATCATTGAAGCCCAGGCGTACGACGGTGTCGGATTGCGGCTGGCCGACGGTCATGATCGCGGGAACGGTAGCACTTGTCCCGTGGTCGTTACCGCAGGTCACGAGAATCATACTCGCAAGCAGCACAACGATAAAGAGCACCCTCGATCTCATCCGTCCCCCCCTTTGTCACAGGCTGCTTATTTTTTGTTGATCAATTTGATCGCGCGCGCATCATCAGCGGTGGCGAAAATGCATGTTGCCGATCTTCCCAAGACAGTTGTTCCGTACATGTAGAATATATTGATTCCGGCATCCCCCAGTCTTCCTGCCACTTTTTGAAGCTCTCCCGCCTTGTCAGGCATTTCAACGGAAATGACGTCGTATTCCTTCAGATCGGTAATGCCGAGCGGAGCAAGAACTTTTTTGGCTTTTGCGTTGCTGTCCGCGGCGAGCATGAATGTTGCCTCGCCTTGCATGCCGTAGGCGCAGATGGCGCCTATGTTTATTTTTTTGTTTGCGAGCGCAGTAGTGACATCATTCAGCAGCCCAGGCCTGTCGGGCATCATGAAACTGAGGTGTTTGATTTTTTTTGCCTTTGCCATGTTGAAGCCCTCCTTTTGATTTTGTTTGACGCGGTTTTAGCGCAACGAACTTAAGTATTAGAATTACTTTTTTGTCCGACTTTATGGGTGACTGTTCAAAGTATATCAGGAGTGTAAGAAGGTGGTTATAAGCAGAGGAAATTTTTTATCAGGGGGCCGATCAGAGCAAGCTGCATGAAGATCAAGCTCCTAGTGCTTGTTTCTTCGGACCGGGCCTGCCAGGAGAGCGGCATTGTGCTCTTTGAGGTCCTGGACCAGGCGGTCCATATCGCTGGTCGACAAAATATTGTTCAGAATGAAATACTGACCGAGCTGGTGCTGTTGAGAACGCTGGTACATGAGCAAGGTGTTCACTTGGAAAATAGTGAGCAGGCCCAGTTGAACGGCTTTTTCACCGAACAGCCTCGGCCGCAGGCGTGCGCCGGATATTTTTCCGCGAGCTTCGGTGCCCAGCCATCCCCAGCGCAGGGCGATGTCTCCGATGGAAGGGCGTTGTTTTCTCTGCCACACGAGTGCATTGATCAGCTGATCGAACGAAATTTTTCCACAATAGTACAGATACTGGCCGATCTGGAGTGTGCGAAGCGGGACGCTGCCTTGGTAGTATGCGCCTTGACCGCGGGGCGTTGCTGCGGATTCTGGCGGCGCATCGGGGCGCGGGGCTTCCCAACGGCGGCCGCGTTCATGAATATCTCCCGGAGGGGAATGCCATGCTCCCGCTTCACGCTGCGCGAAAAAGAGGTTGATGACATCGTAGGCATGAAGTATTTCCCGGAACAGGACGGTTTGCTTCTGTTGAACAGAGAGGGGATCAGTCGCGAAAAAATCGGGGTGATGTTCCTTGGCCTTCTTCCGGTAGGCCGATTTAGCCCCGCTCGGCTGCAAGTAATGGAGAAATCCCCTGCTGATGTTGACGTCTTTTCCGAAGATCGTCTGACATGCCTGTACGACTTCGGCTTCGGTGATCGGCTTCATCTGATCAAAATATATACACAACGATTCGCTCTGTCAATATAAAAGGGGCAGCGGAGATACGACCACGATGCAAAGCCGCGGTTTATTTCAAGGGCTTCCTTTTATGGCGCAGATACATTGCTTCGACTTTATTTCTCGCCCAGGGTGTTTTTCTCAGAAACTGCAGACTGGACCTGATGCTCGGGTCATTCGTGAAACATCTGATCTTGATTTGTTGTCCCATTGCCTCCCATCCGTATCGTTCCACGAGTTCGGTAAGGATCATTTCCAGGGTGACGCCGTGAAGAAGATCGGCGGGCTGTTGATTGGTCATGTTTAAACCTTCTTTTCGCACCACTCCCGCGCGTTCTGGAACATTTTGAGCCACGGCGAAGCTTCGAGGGATTTCTTCATGTCCTCCGGCAGATAGCCCCACTGCCAGGTGAGGACCGCGCGTTCGGGGTGCGGCATCATGGCGAGGTGACGGCCGTCGGGCGAGCAGAGGCCGGCAATGCCTGCGGCTGAGCCGTTGGGATTGAAAGGATAGGCTTCGGTGATCTTTGATTCGTCGTCGACAAAACGGACCGGAGCGAGACCGTGTTCGCACTCGTTGAACAGGTCTTTGTCCGGGAAGTAGGCAAGGCCCTCGCCGTGGGCGACCCAGATGCCGAGTACGGAATTCTCCATGCCGTTCAGCATGATCGCCGGGCTCTTCAGAATTTTTACGGTCGAGAAGCGCGATTCGAAGCGGCCGGACTTGTTATGGATGAAGCGAGGCTGAAGCTCGTCGGCGATGCCTCTCCAGGGAACCCAGCCCAAAAGCGCCATGAGCTGGCACCCGTTGCATACGCCGAGGCTGAAGGTATCGCTGCGGTGGTAGAACTTTTCGAACTGGTCCCAGACCTTCTTATTGAACCGGATGGACGCTGCCCAGCCTTTGGCCGAGTCGAGCACGTCGGCATAGCTGAACCCCCCGACAAAGACTACGCCGCGAAACCGGTCGAGCGTGATCCTGCCTTCGAGCAGGTCGGTGACCGTCACGTCCCAGGGCTCAAACCCTGCGAGGAAGAAGGCGGAAACCATTTCGCGGTCGCCGTTGCTCCCCTCTTCCCGGATGATCGCGACCTTCGGCTTCGACGGAGCGCAGAAAAGGGCCTCGGACGTTTGCGCGGGCGTAAAGGGAATCACGAAGGACGGACCTTTGCGGTCGTAGATGTTTTTTCGCTCTTCTCGGATGTTCTCGGGGTTCCGCTGCAATAGGTCGAGCTGATGGCTCGTTTCTTCCCATATGTTGCGAAGCACCCGCATGTCCTCATTCAGGACGGTTTTGAGTTCTGAGTTTTGAGTTTTGAGTGAGAAGAGTATTCGTTTCTCAACCTTTGTCTTGCCAATAACCTGGTAAGGGACCGCGGCTTTATCGAGTATTTTGAAGATTGTTTCTTCTTCAACCGGGAGATATTCCAGCACAAGCCCGAGCTCCTCGGAGAACAAAGCAGCGATGGCGTCCTTCTGTTTGCCCAGGTCGATGTCGATGCCGCAGTTTCCGGCAAAGGCCATTTCGAGCAAGGTCGTCGCGAGCCCGCCGTCGGACCGGTCATGTCCTGCAAGGATAAGCCTCTCTGCCACGAGCTGCTGCACGGCGTTGAACGTCCTGGTCAAAAGCTGAGGATCGTCGAGGTCCGGCGACGTGTCGCCCACCTGGCCGAAGACCTGGGCAAGGGCCGAGCCGCCGAGCCGGTTTTGGCCGTTACCGAGGTCGATGAAAATAATTTTGCTTTTACCCGGTGCTTTCAGGTCCGGCGTCACGGTCTTGGTGATGTCCGGGCAGGTGACGTAGGCCGAGATCACAAGCGTGCCCGGCGACTTTACGGTCTCGCTCGTGTTGTCGGGGTTCGTCACTTTCGCGGCCATGGACAGGCTGTCCTTGCCGCCGTCAACAGCCATGCCGAACTCGATCATCACGTCACGCATGGCAACGGCGGCATCGTACAGCCTGCTGCCTTCGCCGGGAAGTTTCGGCGCCCACATCCAGTTTGCGGAGCACCGGATGTCGCCGAGTTCCGAGACCTCGGCCCAGACGATGTTCGTGAGCGCCTCACCCACGCTCATCCTGGCCATGGCCGCGGGGTCGATCAGCTCCTTCACCGGCTGCTCGCCGATGGAACATGCGGCCCCGGTCAGGCCGAAGTGGGACTGGGCGATCACGGCGACATCGGACACGGTCAGCTGGAGCGGGCCAGCGCACTGCTGGCGGGCGATCAGACCCGTGACGGACCGGTCGACCTTGTTCGTGAGGAACCGTTTGGAACCCACGGAAACGAGACGAAGAACGCGGTCAAGGGCCTGGCGTACGGTGAGGCCGTTCGGAAGATCGAGCGGTCTGAGCGTTGTCTTTTTTCGATCGAGCGTGAAAACTTTTTGCGGCATGTCGCCGAGCACTTTGGCAAGCTCGAGCTTTTCCGGCGTAGAGTTATCGGTCTCATCATACAGCACAATGTAGCCGTCGCCGGTCACGGTGCCGATGACGGCCATGGGCACTTTTTCGCGGTTGCAGAGCGACTGGAAGAGCTCTTCCTGTTCGGGCTTCAAGAGGAGCGCGTTCTGCTCCTGGTATTCAGCGCCCCAGATCTCGAGCACCGAAAGCGTGTTGTCGCCGACCTGGATCTTCCTGATCTCGATCTTTGCCCCTGCAGGGTGCACGATTTCCTTCACCACATTGCAGTTGCCGCCTGCTCCCTGGTCGTGGATGCTTTGGATCGGGTTCTTTTCCCCGAGCTCCACGCAGGCGCGGATTACGCGGTTCAGCTTCTGCTCCATCTCCGCGTCGCCGCGCTGGACGGCGTTAAAATCGAGCTCGGCAAGGTTCTCGCCCTGGATCATGGACGAGGCAGCGCCGCCGCCCATGCCGATGCGATACGCCGGGCCGCCGATCTTGATTACGAGCATGCCCTTCTGTGCTTCGGTCTTTTCAATATGCCGGCTGTCCATCTGGCCGATGCCCGCGGAAAACATGATGGGCTTGAGCCACTCCCTTCGTTCTCCATCGGGCAAACGAAGTCCGAAAGAGCGTGTGAAGCCCTGGATCACCGGTTCGCCGAACTTGTTGCCGTAGTCCGATGCGCCGTTGCTCGCTTCGATCTCGATCCGGAGAGGCGGGGCAAGATTATTTGGATACGAAAATGACGCATCTTCCCAGGGAAGCGTGTATCCGGGAATGCGGAGGTTGCCTACGCAGTAGGCCGCGGTGCCGGCGACCACGAGGCCGCCCGTGCCCGTTGCCTGCACGTCGCGGATGCGGCCGCCCGTGCCGGTTTCAGCCCCGGGGAAGGGAGCAACGCCTGACGGGAAGTTGTGCGTTTCCGCCGTGAAGATGATGTGGTATTTTCGCTTTGCCTCGTGGAACGCAGAGGGCCTGCCGATGATATCCGGGAGAATAGTCGTGATGTCGTAGCCCCTGATGGCGCTCGAATTGTCGCTGAAGGCAATGACGCTGTTGTTCCTGTTCGCGTCATAGGTGGCCTTCACGATCTTCATCAGGGTGTCGGGGATTTCCTTGCCGTTTACGATGAGCTTGCCGCGGAAGAACCAGTGGCGGGAATGCTCGCTGTTCGACTGCGACAAATCGAAGCATTCCACATTCGTCGGGTTGCGCTTGATCTCGTTGACAAAGAGGTTCGTGTAGTAGTCCAGGTCCCAGTCATCGAGGCCTAAGCCCATTGAGCAATTGATTTTTTCGAGCGCCGGCCTTCCCTCTTCCCGGAGCGGCACGATGCGCACGGGCTCGGGTTTGATGCCGGTTGCGAAGGTTGAGAGCGGCGCCGGGTAAGGGCACTCGGTCATGCGGTCGTGCACAAGAGAAAGAAAAGCAGCTCTCTGCTCATTGCTCATGGTTGCATTGCCGTCAAGCGCGAGCAGGTAACGCCGCGAACGCTCGATGCGGGAGATCTTCTTGAGTCCGCAGGCATGGCACACCGAGACCGCGTTTGTAGACCAGGCGGTCGTAAAGTTCATGCGGGGACCCGCTTCCAGAACCAGGGTCCGGGGGCCGGAGTCCAGGGTCAGGAAACTTCGGTCGGAGAACTGTTCCGGCTCAAAGGTCTCGGCAAGGAGCCAGCGGAGAAGGCGCATCTCATCAGCAGCGAGCGGACTGTCCGCAGCCACGTTAAAACAGAACTCGGTCTCGATCGCGCGCAGTGCGCGCGTGACCTTGTCCTGAGCGGCAGCAACGAGGCCCGCGGTCTGGTATGCTGAGAGGGCCGGAGTGCGAAAGAGATGAAAGAGGACCATTGTTATCTCGTTAGTACGTTCCGAAATACCCGGGCACGGTTTGGGATACCTCAAGGATAAGAAGAAAGGGCTGGGAACGGGAAGCGGAGGAGACTGTGCCGGGCAACTCCTGCTCCCCGTTCCGATTTCTTCGTGTGGTTGGCCGGCGTATCGCAGAGCGGCAAAAGCTTACCGGTCTGTGAGCGACACGACCTTTTGTTCAACGGTTTTTGTTTCAGCGGCGCCCATCTCGCACTTCCCGTTGAAGGTCACGCCTTCTTCGATAATGAGCTTGGGCGTTCGAATGTTGCCCTGGATGTTCGCCGGAGCCAGGACGTGTACCTTCAGGCCGGCGTTGATATTGCCGACGACCTTGCCGCTGCAGATAAGTGTGCCGATGGTTATCTCGCCCTGGAGCAAAGAACCGTCGCCGGCGATCAACGTATCTTTGGAAACTACTTCCCCCTCGACCTTGCCGTCAACGCGGATGGTGCCCTCGAAGCTGAGCACGCCCTTGAATTCCGTGCCCTTGCCGAGGAAGGCGGTGATCTCCGCCTGTTCAGGTGAGCCCGAGCCTTTTTTCAACATGAATGAATCCTCCTCCAGACAGATGATTTAAAAAACAGTGCCGTAGAGGTCGCAGAGCACACAGAGAAAAAAACTGCTCGTATATAATACGAATATAATCTCTCGGCGAACTCTGGGTTCTACGCGGCTAAAATTATTCAACCTAAAAACGGCAGTTGGACGCAGATAAACGCAGATATTCGCTGATAAAACAAAACATCCAGGCGGAAAGAGGCTTCGCCATAACGGTGAGTTTGTTTTCAGCATCAAAATATTTTTTCTATCTTTCTTTATCCGCGTTTATCTGATCTTATCTGCGTCCAAAATGCTCTTTTCAGGTTTAACGTTTGTTACCCGATCTTCTCCAGGATCCTGTCCAGCTCCTCGGGAGAGTAGTACTCGATCACGATTCTGCCGCCCTTTGATTTCGAGGTAATGCTCACCTTGGTGCCGAGCGATTTCTTTAATTTTTCCTCGACCGATTTCAGTTCTTGGTTCGGGCGCGTTTTCTTTTCTTTCGGCGGGTTCTTAAGCCCGTGGGCGAGCGCTTCCGCTTCACGCACCGAGAGGCCCTTTTTCACGATTGATGCGGCAGCCTGCAGCTGGTCGCGCACGCGGTCCAGAGACAGGAGCGCTTTGGCGTGCCCCATGCTGAGAGCGCCCGACGACAGGTCGTGCTTGAGCTCCTTCGGCAGGCCGAGAAGACGCAGGAAGTTCGTGACCGTGGAGCGTTCTTTCCCGACGCGCCTGGCGAGGTCTTCCTGTGTGAGCTTGAACTCGTCCTGTAATCGCTTGTACGCCTCGGCGGCTTCGAGCGGGTTCAGGTCTTCCCGCTGGATGTTTTCGATCAGCGCCATTTCGAGGAGCTCGCGCTTGGTCGCTTCTTTTACGAGCGCCGGGATGGTCTTGAGCCCCGCGAGACGCGACGCGCGCCACCGGCGTTCCCCGGCGATCAACTGAAAGCCGCCGCCTGCTTTGTGCACGATGATTGGTTGGATCACGCCTTGTTCTTTTATCGAGGCGGCGAGTTCCTTGAGCTTCTCATCATCGAAGACCTTGCGGGGCTGGTAGTCGTTCGGAATGATCTTGTCCAGCTCGATCTCGCTGATGCCGAGCGCTTTTTTCTCTCTGTCGTCGAGGACGGACAAATCGGGGATGAGCGCGCCGAGGCCCTTACCGAGCGCCTGCTTTTGCATTGCCGATGACCTCCTTTGCCAGTTCCAGGTAGCTCTGGGCGCCGCGGGACCGGATGTCGTAGAGCAGCACGGGCTTGCCGTGGCTCGGCGCTTCGGAAAGCGCAACGTTCCGGTGGATGACCGTGGTGTAGACCTTGTTCCCGAAATACTTGCGCACCTCGCTCGCCACCTGATCGGCAAGGTTGTTCCTGCTGTCGTACATGGTCAGGAGCACGCCTTCGATGGCGAGATTGGGGTTCAGGTCCTGTTTGATGAGCTTGACGGTGTTCATGAGCGCCGACAATCCTTCCAGTGCGTAATACTCGCACTGCACCGGGATGATGACGCCGTCCGCTGCCGTGAGAGCATTCACGGTCAGGAGGCCGAGCGACGGCGGACAGTCGATGAAAATATAATCGTAATTATTCCGGGCAGGCGCGAGGGCTTTTTTCAGCACATGCTCGCGGGCGATCATCTGGATAAGTTCCACCTCGACGCCGACGAGATCGATCTTGGCCGGGACCACGTCGAGCCAGGGGAAGTGCGTCGATTTCTTGATGTCCTCGAGCGACTTTTTGCCGGTAAACAGATCGTAGGTGCTTCCGTTCACTTCATTCCGGTCGATGCCCATCCCGCTCGTGGAGTTCCCCTGCGGGTCGGAATCGATGAGAAGCACTTTTTTTTCCGCGGCAGCGAGCGAGGCGGCGATGTTCACGGTGGTCGTGGTTTTGCCCACGCCGCCCTTTTGATTAGCGATTGCTATGACTCTGCCCATGCTTCTTGACACCCCTCGAAAGCACCGGATTATAACCGACGTACTTTACCATAGGAAGGTTATAAAAGGAAGAAAAAAACTCGGTTTTTACCGCAGAGCGTGCGGCAAACACTGAGAATGCTTGAGTATCCATGACAGGACCGGAGGTCCCACGTGGAACATCGGGGAGAAAAAAAACGGCAGGACGGATTTGCCGTCCTGCCGAGGGAGGGAATCGTTATCAAACAGCCGCTTCTGCTTCCACGCATTCCGCTTTCGTTTTTGACCAGCAGGGTCCGAGGATCTCTTCGAGGTCGGCTTCGGGTGTCGCGGCAATGGGCTTGATGTTGAAGTTTTTCACGAGCACGTCGAGCACATTCGGGGTGATGAATGCCGGGAGCGTGGGCCCAAGCCTGATGTCTTTGATTCCCAGATGCAACAGCGTTAGCAGGATTGCCACTGCTTTTTGCTCATACCAGGAGAGGACGAGCGAGAGCGGGAGCTCGTTCACGCCGACGTTAAAGGCCTTGGACAGGGCCAGAGCGATCTGGATCGCCGAATAAGCGTCATTGCACTGGCCGATGTCGAGAAGCCGCGGAATGCCGCCTATGTCTCCCAGCTCCTTGTCAAAGAACCGGAACTTGCCGCAGGCCAGGGTCAGGATCACCGTGTCCTTCGGCGCTTTTTCCACGAACTCTGTATAGTAATTCCTGCCTGGCTTGGCGCCGTCGCATCCGCCGACCAGGAAAAAGTGGCGTATCTTTCCGGTTTTTACCGCATCGATCACCTTGTCTGCAACGCCCAAAACCGAGTTTCGCGCAAACCCGGCGAACACTTCTTTGCCCGGTGCGTCTTCAGTAAAGCCGGGAAGAGAAAGGGCTCTCTCGATCACGGGAAAGAAGTTCCCGTCTGCGATATGGGCCACATCGGGCCAGCCCACAAGACCGGCGGTAAAGAGGTTGTCTTTATACGATGCAAGCGGCTTCTGGATGCAGTTCGTGGTCATCACGATGGCGCCGGGGAAATGCGCAAATTCCTTGTGCTGGTTCTGCCAGGCAGTGCCGAAGTGGCCGAAGAAATGCGGGTACTTCTTGAGGCTCGGATAGCCGTGGGCCGGGAGCATTTCGCCGTGGGTATAGACATTGATCCCCTTGCCTTCGCTTTGCTTCAGGATCATGTCGAGGTCCTTGAGGTCATGGCCCGATACAAGAATGGCCTTGCCCTTCTTTGCTCCGAGCGGGACCTTGGTCGGGATTGGATGGCCGTAGGCGCCTGTATTGCCGGCGTCAAGGATCTCCATGGTCTTCAGATTGACCTCTCCGCACTTCAGCACGAGCGCGATCCATTCATTTAGCCCCGGCTCCGTCTTGGTCATGGTTGCCAACGCTTCGTGCATAAAGGCATACACGATGTCGTCGGTTTTGCCGAGAATCTGGGCGTGATCAGCGTAAGCAGCAACTCCTTTCAGGCCGAAGAGCAGGATATCTTGAAGGGATTGGATGTCCGGGTTGATTGCGACGTCAGGGATTCTCTCTACAACCTTTCTGCCCTGTTTCACCAGATTCTCCCGGGATGTCTCGGGTAGAAAAGACGCGCTCCCATGGCTAAGGTCTGTCTTGCCGCCTGCTGCTTTTATTTTCGCTTTCAGTTGCTCGCGAAGCTCGACGCTTTTCTGAATGAGGCCTTCGAAACGCTGGGGATCGAAATCAACGTTCGTGAGCGTTGAAAAGAGCGCCTTTGCCGTAAAAACATTGACGTTTTGGTCAAGAACTCCGACTTTTCTTCCCTCAAACGCATAAAGCGAGAGGCCTTTCAGACTGTAGATCAGCAGGTCCTGGAGCGCAGAGAGCTCCGGATCCTTGCCGCAAACACCGATCTTGGTGCATGCCTTACCGTTTGATGCCTGTTCGCATTGATAACAAAACATAGTTGCCCTCCATAAGAGTATTTTCATCACGATCGTGATGTAGGCCGATTATAGGGGAAGGCAGGATAAGTAGTTATGACGGGCATCATAAGAGTTGCTTTTTTGTAAACTATTACGGGAGGGCAGTAACAGGATGGAGCGCATGATTGTGATCAGGGGAAAAGCAGTTTTCCATGGAGCAGCCGGTTTTGGATACCTTTCAGCGTTGTTCCACGTGGAACAACGTTTACACCTGGCCGAGTTCTCCGCCCGCAGGGCTGACTCTAAGCGAGCCGAGCGATATATGACGGATACCCGAAACATCCTTCAAAGGCGTGATTACCCTGATGGACAGTTCCTTCAGATCGATAGTGCGCAGGATCCCGAGCCCCAGGCAGAGGTTCTGGTCGTCGTTCAGGCCGACGAGCAGATGGTCCAGCTCCGACCGCCTCATGATCATGACCTCCCGGACATTATACTGCTCCCTGGCTGTAAAGAGCTCGGCTTCCGCATACTCTCCCTCGGTAATAAGGAACAGCCGGTCTGCGGAAAGCTCGGCGTGGATCACGATCGCCTGGAAGATCTTGGAAAGCTTGTTTACGTCTCGGAAACCGAGCCGTTCTCCCGTACCGAGGCCTGGCCCGTGAATGCCCGCGTCATGCAGCGCTATGTCCTGGAAATCGGCGCCGCGAAAATATTCCTTGAAGCGCTGTTCCCGGCTGGCGCGCCGGGCTTCGTTGGTCGAAGGCCTTGCATCGGGCGATACGGGAATCCGGCGGATCAGCAAACCGGCACGATGCGAATGGGGCGCCAGAAGATGCTCGACCTCCTTCCCCTTTTGGAGTGCAATGACATAACGAGGCGAACTTATGTCGATCTCATGATACTTGAGCTCCCGCGCAGCGCCGCCGTTCACCAGGCCGCAGGTATTAATGAGGATAATGTCCGGCTTTTGCGTTTGGGCCTGATGCATCAGCTTTTGAAGTCCTGAGATCATTTCGAGCAAACGTCCCACCGGCGACGTGTTGCCGATAAAGCTCATGATCAGAGGGTTTTTTCGTTTCATCAGGTCGCCGGCCTCGCTGTAGAGGGTGAGCGAAATGGATGCCGGCGGGCCGATGAAAGGCTGGCCAGGGTCTGCCTCGATCCATGCCACCCTCCTGTTGCTGCGGCAGAGCAGTCCTGACAAGTAGAGACAGAACGTGGTTTTGCCCGACCCCGGAGCGCCGATGACGAGAACCGGTCCTTGATGGCCTACGATCTCTTCGGCAAGTTCCCGCCACTCAGGGGGTATGGTAAGAGTTCTTTCAGTCATCTTTTTTCACGTTCTGTTCCGGAGTCCGCATCTGGCAAACCGATGTTCCACGTGGAACAATCAATGTTCCCGCTTAAAAATCCAGAGAGCCCTCTTATAATCCGAATGGGGAAGCGTCAACGCGAGCCTTTTCTCCAACGAGTATCCTGACCTGGAGTACTCGTGCTTATCGATGGTCTCTTCAGCTCCCCTGCTCAGGACCATGAGGCCCCCGGTTCTCAGAAATAACCGGCCAGCCTCAAGCGCCAGATTCATGTCCGCAAAGGCCCGTGCTGTGACCACATCATAGACCCCGTGGTATGAATCGGGAAGCTCATTCGTTCTTTTGTCCTGGACCTCAATTCCGGTCAGTTTAAGAGTTCGCGCGACATGTCTCAGAAAAGAGGCCTTTTTCTTGACCGACTCAACCAGCGTGATCTCGATATCAGCGTGTGCCAGCTTGATCGGGACTGCCGGAAAGCCGGCGCCTGCCCCCATGTCCAGAAGCTTCAGCCCCGGTATCGGGGAGAAGCCTTTAATATAGGATAGGGAATCGAGCACGTGCTTGATCACAATATCCCGCTCGTCTTTTATCGCGGTAAGATTGATTTTCCGGTTCCACTTCTTAAGCTCTGCCAGATAGATGAAAAGCGAGTTCACCTGCTCCACGGACAGAGTGATGCCGAGTTCTTGCGCGCCGGTCATCAATAGTTCCCTTGGAGTCATAGAGCATCCCCGGATCTCAACGCATATCCCCTCTTCACCAGTCCATGATTCCCAATTCCGCATTCGTCATGCCGCATTGTTGTTACGCCCTTCCCCGCTTTCGTTTTTCCAGCGCAACCATGAGCAGGGAAATAGCCGCAGGCGTGACGCCCGAAATGCGCGATGCCTGGCCAAGAGAGATCGGACGCACCTGGTTCAGCTTTTGTTTGACTTCGCTGCCGAGACCGGTGATGGCGTCGTAGTCCATATCATCGGGCAGGCTCTTTTCTTCGAGCGATGCAAAGCGCTCCACCTGCCGCAGCTGGCGCTGGATGTAACCCTCATACTTTATCCGGATCTCAACCTGCCCGGCAGCGGCGGGGTCAAGCGGCGCCGGCGGGGAGCTGATCCTGCTGATATCGGCGTATGTCATTTCCGGCCGCTTCAAGAGCTGCTCCAAAGACGCTTCAGCAACAAGGGCCGTTGATCCGCGCTCTGCGAGCAGGTTGTTTGCTTCCGCTGTGGGCTTGACCCATACGGCGTGAAGCCGCAGGACCTCATGGTCTATACGGGCTTTCTTCTTCACAAACTCCTGGTAGTCGTCTTCTGATACAAGCCCGATGTTCCGGCCGTGATGACGGAGCCGGAGGTCCGCATTGTCTTCGCGCAGGAGGAGCCGGTACTCTGCCCGGGAGGTGAACATGCGATAGGGCTCGTTCGTCCCCCGCGTCACGAGGTCGTCGATCAGCACGCCGATGTACGCCTCGGAGCGAGAGAGGATGAGCGGCTCCCGCTTCTGGATCTTGAGTGCCGCATTCACTCCGGCCAGGAGACCCTGGGCCGCAGCCTCTTCATATCCCGACGTGCCGTTGATCTGGCCCGCGAAGTAGAGGCCTGATATCTTTTTCGTCTCAAGGGAGTGCTGGATCTGCGTGGGAAACGCGAAATCATACTCGATGGCGTAGGCAGGCCGCATGATCTCGACCGCCTCGAGACCGGGAATGGTGCGATACATCATGGTTTGCACGTCGTAGGGCAGGCTCGTGGACATGCCGTTGGCGTAATATTCTTCGGTATCAAGCCCTTCTGGTTCGAGAAATACCTGGTGCCGTTCCCGTTCTGAAAACCTCATTACTTTATCTTCAATTGACGGACAGTACCGAGGGCCTATTCCTTTTATGATTCCGGCATAAAGTGGGGAACTGCCGAGATTATTGCGAATAATTTCATGTGTAGATGCATTAGTATACGTTAGATAGCAAGGCAGTTGTGGGAGAGGGTGCGTTTTTTCTGAATACGAGAAAAAAGGCGCAGGGTCATCGCCAGGCTGATTTTTCATTTTCGTAAAATCTATGGTCCTGCCGTTCAACCGAGCAGGCGTGCCGGTCTTGAGCCTGCCGAGCTCGAATCCGAGTTCTCTAAGATTATCAGAAAGACCGACTGAGGGAAATTCCCCTGCCCTGCCTGAGGGATAATGAACGAGCCCGATGTGGATAAGACCCTTAAGGAAGGTGCCTGTTGTCACGATCACGGAAGGCGCAAGATGTGTTGCGCCGATGTTTATTTCCACTCCAACGATTTTATTGCCTTCAACAAGGATCTTCTCGACAAGGCCTTGCTTCACATCGAGGCGCGGCTGTTTTTCTATCGATTCTTTCATCGCGAGCCGGTACCGCTGTTTGTCGGCCTGGGCCCGCGTGCCGCGCACGGCCGGCCCCTTGCTCCGGTTCAAAATGCGGAACTGGATGCCGGTCCGGTCGATGATCTTCGCCATTTCGCCGCCGAGCGCATCGATCTCTTTCACGAGGTGACCCTTGGCCAGGCCGCCGATCGCCGGGTTGCAGGACATGAGTGCGATGCTGTCGAGGTTCATGGTGAGCATGAGGGTGTCGCAGCCCATGCGCGCGGCGGCAAGCGCGGCTTCACAACCCGCGTGTCCTGCGCCGATGACGATGACGTCGTATTTTTTTTGCATGGTCATAACATCAAAACCCAAAAGCGATCTCTCTCGGAGGCGCAGAGGTCGCAGAGCTAAACAAATAAACAACTCTGTTGAGACAGATTCGCAAAAAGTCTGATTTTCACACGAGCCACAGAGTCACGGAGAAAACCTCCTCATTTTTAAAATTCCCTCTTCGCGCCTCTGTGCCGCCGCGGCAGATATGCAATGCGATTTAAGAAAGTATATATTCGTATTTTCATATCACTTCCCGATGCAGAAATCGTTGAAAATCCGTTCGAGAATATCGTCCGTATACGTCGCGCCGATGATCATTCCCAGGTTATCAAGGGCATCGCGAAGGTCCAGGGCGAGAAATTCCGGGGAAAGGCCTTCCTCTGAGGCAGCCCGGGCCTTTTCCAGACTTGCCAGGGACTTCTCCAAGGCAAGCTTGTGCCGCTGATTCACGGCCCAGGGATGTTCCTGCGGACCCACGGCTCCTTTTTGCACAAATTCGGAAATCGCATTCCTCAAATCATCGAGGCCTGTCCCCGCTCTGCAGGACAGGGAAATCTGCACGTCCGGCCAATCGATCTTCTCGAGCTTTCTCGGCAGATCGGATTTGTTGATGACCGCGATGGCTTTCTTGCCCTTTACTTCACCCAGGACGCGTCTGTCCTCGGGCGCCAGGGAAAGGGCTCCATCGAGTACGACCAGGACGATATCGGCGGAATCGATGGTCGCAAGGCTTCGGCGTACTCCCTCCTGCTCAGCCAGATCATGAGAAAGCCTGATGCCCGCCGTGTCGATGATCCTGAGCGGAACGCCCATGACATTTACATATTCTTCAAGCACGTCCCGGGTCGTACCCGGCAGTTCGGTTACGATGGCCCGATCCTGTTTAAGCAACGCGTTTAAAAGCGACGATTTTCCTACGTTCGGCCTGCCTACGATCGCTGTTCCCAGGCCGCTCCGGAGGATTCTGCCGAAAACATAGCTTGACGAGAGCTTGTCGATTACCGTGATTACTTCGGATATCTCGGCACCCAGCGGTTTGCCTGTTCCGGTCACGATGTCCTCTTCAGGAAAATCGATGCCTGCCTCGACTGCTGCAAGGAGTGAAATCATTTTGTCGCGCAGCGAGGCAATTTCCCGGGAAAGGCCGCCCAAAAGTTGCTCGTTTGCCGAGCGGTGCGCGAGGTCCGTTTTCGCGCTGATAATGTCCATCACGGCTTCGGCCTGGGCCAGATCGATCCTTCCGTTCAGAAAGGCCCGCTTCGTGAACTCGCCGGGCGCTGCCTGCCTCGCGCCAGCTGCCAGGAGAAGCGCCATGGTCCGCGCGAGCGGCACCATGCCGCCGTGGCAGTTGATCTCGACAACATCTTCACGGGTATAAGTTGCAGGCGCGCGCATGATGGTCACAAGCGTTTCGTCAACAGCCTCGCCGGACGATGGATCAACAATGCGGCCGTAGTGCAGCGAATGTGTTGGCGCGGCTTCGAGCTTTTTCTTTCTCCCCGGCCTGAAGACAATCGCTGCGATCCCAATCGCGTCTTTCCCGCTGATGCGGATGATGCCGATCCCGCCTTCGCCGGGCGGCGTGGAAACCGCGCATATGGTGTCCTGCTCGTTCATCGGCACATATTACCATAAAGCAGCATGAGTAAAAAACACCTTTTTCGGATAATATTCGGCTCACTGCACATCAATAGAGAAGAAATGTGAGGAAAGAGGTTCATGTCGTTTAATTTTTATGATAAAATAACTCCATTGTCGGTTTGAACGATGAAAACGCAAGAGTTAAAAAAAGTTGTGGACAAGTATTCTCCTGAACAGCTCGAGACCTGCATCAGGCAGCAGCTGGAGAAGGGGGAAAACGCCTGCAACGTCGTGGACGAAGCCGACGAAGTGATCGCCTCCCTAAGCAAAGCAGAGGTCGTTCGCGAGCTTATGGACCAGGGTCTCACCTTTTCCGAAGCCCTCCGGGAGCTCGGCAGAAGGATTCGGGCAGTGTACGGGAAAGAAGAGTAAAAAGAGTTGGATGTCAGGTTTTTTAAAAAATTATCTTTCCAGGAGGTTCTCACACCGCGATCTCTGCGTCCTCAGCGGTGAAAAAGAAACATGGACGACAAATTGCTCTGGGAACGGTATAAAAAATATCTTTGCGTGTGCCCGTCCATCGGTCTGACGCTCGACGTAAGCCGGATGAACTTTGCCGACGATTACCTCGACCGCATGGAGCTTCAAATCCAAAAAGCCTATCAGGCCATGGACGCGCTTGAATCCGGCGCCATTGCCAATCCTGACGAAAACCGCATGGTCGGCCACTATTGGCTGAGATCGCCCGAACGCGCGCCGTTGCCGGAAATCCGCAAGGAAATCGAAGACACGCTTCAGGCCATTAAAGATTTTACCTTCGCAGTCCACGCCGGCAAGATCTTTCCGCGCAAGCGCGCCCGCTTTACCCGTTTTTTAAGCATCGGAATCGGCGGTTCCGCCCTGGGGCCGCAGTTTACTGCCGACGCGCTTGGTACGCCGAAAGACAGGATGCAGGCCCTTTTTCTGGACAACACCGACCCGGACGGGATCGACCGCGTGCTTTCTCATATCGGGAACGACCTTCAGGACACCCTCACTATTGTCATATCAAAAAGCGGTGGGACCACGGAAACCAGAAATGGGATGCTGGAAGTTGCCGCGGCTTATAAAAAAGCAAATTTGTCATTCGAAAGGCATGCAGTAGCAGTAACAGGAGTGGGAAGTAAGCTCGATGAACTGGCAAAAAATGACAGTTGGCTTGCCAGATTTCCGATGTGGGACTGGGTTGGTGGGAGAACGTCAATAACTTCTGCTGTCGGGCTGCTCCCGATGGCTCTTCAGGGGATACATATACAGGACTTTCTCAAAGGGGCGGCGCTTTGCGATGAAAGTACGAGGAAAAAGGAGACCCGATCCAACCCAGCGGCCCTCCTTGCCTTGGCGTGGTATCACGCCACCAACGGGAGGGGCGCCAAGGACATGGTCATCCTTCCTTATAGAGACCGTCTGATGCTGTTCCCCAAATATCTCCAGCAGCTTGTTATGGAATCCCTCGGTAAAGAGAAAGATCTGAGCGGCAAGGTCGTGAACCAGGGCATCGCCGTTTACGGCAACAAAGGGACCACGGACCAGCATGCCTATGTACAGCAGCTGCGCGAGGGGGTGAACAACTTCTTCGCAACGTTCATCGAAGTGCTTCATGACCGCGATGCCCGGTCCCTGGAGGTCGAGCCCGGGGTCACGAGCGGGGATTATTTGCACGCCTATCTCCAGGGAACGCGCAATGCCTTGTACGAAAACAAACGGGAATCGCTCGCGATCACGATCGAGAAGCTCGACGCGCAGTCAATCGGCGCACTGATCGCGCTGTATGAACGGGCAGTCGGTTTCTACGCTGCTCTCGTGAACATCAATGCGTACCACCAGCCGGGCGTCGAGGCAGGAAAGAAGATGGCCGGCGCGGTTATCCATCTGCAGAAGGAAGCCCTCGATTTTTTGAATAAGAACAAGGGCGATTCATTCACCGCAGAAGCACTTGCCAAGGGAATCGGCGCAGAGGAAAACAGCGAAACCATTTTCAGGATCCTTGAACAGGCAAGCGCGAACGGTGATCATCGCATTAAGAAGAGCTTGGGGAAGGATGCCTGTGACGCGCATTATGAGGTCTTCTAAAGAACTGCGCAAATACCGTTATCCTGCCAGAGCATGAAACAACGCTACGATCTCCTCTTCCGTGTTATAAAAATGCGGTGAAACGCGGAGGCCGTTGCCCCGGGCGTTGACCATGATTCCCTTTCCCCGCAAATCATCCCGCGTCGCAGCAGGATCGAAAGCGCCTGCGATGGTGACGTTTCCTCCCCGCTCCTTTCGTGCTTTCGGTGTGAGGAGAGAATAACCCTTTCTTTCGGCTTCACGAATGATCACATCGCCTAAACCGAGCACACGTTCTTCTATCGCGTCAATCCCGACCCCGGACAGGAGAGCGATCGCAGCGCCGAGCCCGAAAATACCCAGGAGATTCATCGAGCCTTCCTCGAATCTCTGCGCATCTGTTTTAAGGGCAAAGTCCGGATGAGCAAAGTCAAACTCGTTCTGAACAGACCTCCACCCGAGAAGCGGCGGATCAATGCGCTCAACAAGTTCCTTCCTGCAGTAGAAAATGCCGATGCCCTCAGGGCCGAGCAGCCACTTGTGGCCGTCTGCGGAGAGAAAGTCGATGCTGCATTCCTTGACATCCATGGGGATGACACCGAGGCTCTGGATCGCGTCCACGCAGAAGAGGACGTTCTTCTTATGGCAGAGGTCCCCTACTTTTTTCAGATCGATCCTGAACCCGTTCGCGTACTGCACGGAGCTCAGGGAAAGCAGCCTCGTTCTCGAATCGATCAGTTGTTCGATGTCGTCGATGACAATCCTGTTGTCCCGGGAAGGGATGATTTTTACGATGACCCCTTTTTTCTGAAGATTCAGCCAGGGGTAGATGTTCGAAGGAAATTCCTTTTCGTAAATCAGAACATTGTCGCCCGGTTTCCAGTCGAGCCCCTTGGCGACAATCGCAAGCCCGTGGGAGGTGCTTTTGACGAAGGCGATTTCCTCAGGCCGCGCATGAACGAGCCTTGCGCAAGACCGTCTGATCTCGACGACCTGCCGCGACCACTTCGGGTAATGGAACGCTCCGGCGTCTGTCGCTTCCGACAGGAAGGTTTCGATCGCAGATTTCACCCGCAGCGGCAGGGGCGAAACGCCGGCGTGGTCAAGGTAGATGCATTTCTGCGTGACAGGAAACTCACGACAATAGGAATCAATAAGGGTATTGTCCATTATGTTTTGCCGTCATTCCGGACACGATTGGGAATCCGGCGTCCTTGATTTTTTATGAATGTATTGTTCTTTCTCTTTCCTCGAAAGAGACTTCACCCGGCACTCTTTTTTCAGAGCGCTCGACTTGTTCCGGCATCGTTCCTGATAGATGAGGATCACCGGCAGCCGGCTCCGCGTGTAACGGGAAGCAATGCCGTCGTTGTGCATTCCGAGCCGGCGCTCCACGTCATTCGTAATGCCGGTATAGAATGTATTGTCGCGGCATTTCAGGATGTAGAGTAGCCAGCGATTAGACGAACTCTTTGTTTTTTTCAACGAAGTAATGTGCGTTCCGGCAAAATAGTCTCCACGCCTCGTGGAACAGACTGCACAAGCACTGTTGCCCCGCCCGGCAGTTCAAGTTTGAACATAACGTTGCTTTAAGCGCTTCGCGCAGCAAGTTGATCGAATGCGCAGTTGGATGCCAATTCAGACTCGTTCCCAATCCTCTATCCCGCCGGGAACAATCAGGAATAACGGATGAGGTCGAGGACGAGCCAGTGATTTGTTCATTTCATACTTCGCAGGCGCTCTCGTCTTCAACTTTCCGAGCAGGTGGTCCCATTCGTATGCAATCTGGCCTCTTTTGATTTTCATCTTCCGGCACGCGCCGGACCGCATAATTTTAGAGCCATCAAACCGATATCCCCGTTTGTCCGCCTCTTTCACCACGTCGCAGAGATAGCAGCCAATCGCCGCGATTGGATCGGGATGGGCACGAAACCTGTCGAGCTGAGGATGGGCTTTATACCCGTTGGTTCGGCCGAGCAGAACCTTCTGAGCCAGGAGTCCTTCACGCCACAGGGCCACCAGGCCACGTTGGTCCAGGTAGTGAGGATTTATCGACCAAAGACGCACCGACGGTCTCCACTCATTATTGTAATTTTGGAAGAAAGCATTGCTCTGCTGTCTAAAGTATAGTAGAATTTTCCATCGATAGAAAGCATAAACTTGAAGCGAAGGCACCTTCGATGCGGAAACGCTTTGCCGAGCCTTGAAACCCGCCATATGAGCAAAGACATAACAGACAGACAGCTGGACCTTATGTACGGCCATAGCGAGAACACGCTTAAACGTCACCTTGAAGAACGCCTGGGCAGGCCCCTCGTACTAGTTCTGACGGAAAATGCATCGACCATGCTTTCCGTAAGACTGCATGATGGTGTTCCGCGCATCCGCCTTCACCGCATGTTCCTGAATGCCGGCAACGAGGTGCTCGACGAAATCACCTCATATATAAAAAAAAGCAAAGCTTCGATGCCGCTGTTCAGGAGCTTTGTGCGGGAGAACAGGGAGGGGCTTGTGATCAAGCCGCCGAAAAAGGTCCCTCTAAAGACCGCGGGCGCCTACCACGACCTTCGTGAGCTGCACGATGCCGTGAACAAGGAATATTTCAACGGAACGATCGACGCCGCGATCACCTGGGGATCGCGCAGCCCGCGCTCTTCCGTGAGAAGGAGGACCCTCGGCAGCTACAGCGAGAGGTCGCATATCATCCGGATCAATCCCGTGCTCGACCGGAAAGCCGTCCCCCGATACTTTGTCGCCTTCATCGTGTACCATGAAATGCTCCATGCGTTTTTGGGCGCGCAGCTTGCGGGGACGCGAAGGAGCGTGCACTCGCGGGAATTCAGAAAACGAGAAAAGCTTTTCAAGGAATATGAAAAAGCCATGGCGTGGGAGCGAGGACGGGCTTGAGAGCAGTCCCGGTCGTTGAAATTGTGCGAGATGCTGTGTTATAGTAGTCTGAAGGAAACCTAGCAAGACCCAGGT
>JAJXTW010000198.1 GCA_021783455.1 Nitrospirota bacterium
GAAAATAACGAAGCTGTGAACGCGCAGAGAGCAGAGAGCAGAGAGCAGAGAGCAGAGAGCAGAGAGCAGAGAGTCAACGCCCTATGCGCCATGCTCTATGCATATTTTCGGGAGGTGTTGTAGTGCGGAAGAAAGTGACAGTAGTTGGCGCTGGCAATGTGGGGGCGACCTTGGTGCAGCGGATCGCCGAGACCCGGCTCGCGGATGTGGTGATGGTGGACGTTGTCGATGGCGTGCCGCAGGGCAAGGCGCTCGATCTTTTGGAAGCCGGGCCGGTGATGGGCTATGATTCGCGGATCATCGGTTCGAACGGGTACGACGAGACCGCGGGGTCCGATATTATCGTGATCACGGCAGGACTGGCCCGCAAACCGGGCATGAGCCGTGACGATCTCCTCGCAGCAAACGGCGATATCGTAAAAAAGGTCGCCGAGGAGACCGGGAAGCGTTCGCCGAAGGCCGTGATGATCGTGGTCACGAACCCCATGGATGTGATGGCGTTCGCTGCCATGAAGGCAAGCGGTTTTCCCAAAGAGCGGGTCATCGGTATGGGCGGCGTTCTGGACTCCGCGCGGTTCCGGACGTTCATCGCCCTGGAACTCGGCGTGTCCGTTGAAAATACCCACGCTTTCGTGCTCGGCGGGCACGGTGATACCATGGTGCCGCTTCCCCGGTACTCGACGGTTGCGGGAATTCCGATCACCGAACTGATGAGCACGTCAACCATCGAAAAACTGGTCGACCGTACGCGGAACGGCGGGGCCGAGATCGTCGCGCTGCTCAAGACCGGGAGCGCCTACTACGCCCCCTCGGCGTCGACGCTCGAGATGGTTGAAGCTGTGCTGCTGGACAAGAAAAAAATCCTGCCCTGCTCCGTCTATCTCGAAAAAGAGTATGGTGTGAAGGGCGCCTTCGCGGGCGTGCCGGTGAAGCTCGGCGCGGGCGGCGTCGAGCAGGTCGTGGAAATAAAACTGAGCGCCGCGGAACAGGCGGCCTTCATGAAGTCCGTTGAGGCGGTGAAAGCAGGATGCGCGAAATTCATGTAGATGAAATCCGGGACAATGTTGCGCAGATATGCGTGGACGCGGCATACAACCTGAGCGACGACGTGTTGACGGCCTTTGACCGCGCACAACAGATGGAAACGTCGCGCGGTGCCCAGGAGATCATCGGGTTGTTGAAGGAGAACGCGCGCGTCGCGCGGGAAGAGCATATCCCCATCTGCCAGGACACCGGCATCGCCATCTTCTTTGTGGAGATCGGTCAGGACCTCCGGATCAGGAACGGCTTCATCATCGACGCCATCAATGACGGTGTTCGCAAAGGATACAAGGAAGGCTATCTCCGGAAATCGGTCGTGGACCCGATCACCCGCAGGAACACCGGCGACAACACGCCGGCGATCATTTATGCCGAGCTCGTGCCCGGCGACAAGCTCAAGATCTCGTTCATGCCCAAGGGTGCGGGGAGCGAGAACATGAGCGCGATCCGGATGCTGCGGCCCACCGAAGGCGTGGAGGGCATCAAGAGCTTCGTGCTCGACTGCGTGCAGCGGGCCGGCGCGAACCCCTGCCCGCCCGTGGTGATCGGCGTCGGGATCGGCGGCGATTTCGAGAAAGCGGCGCTCCTTGCGAAAAAAGCCCTCTTACGGCCCGTGGGAAGCCCGAACGCCAAACTGGAACTTGCGTCGCTTGAAGAGGCGCTCCTCAGGACCGTGAACAAGACCGGCATCGGGCCGGAAGGGCTCGGCGGCAAAGTGACTGCCATGGCCGTGCACGTGGAAAGCTTTCCCTGTCACATCGCGAGCCTGCCGGTGGCGGTGAACATCAATTGTCACGCGGCGAGGCATAAGACGATCATCTTATAAAAAAAGTTTTAAGTTTTGAGTGTTGAGTTCTGAGTTAGAAGAACTGAGAACTGTTTATATGACTTCTCCGATAAAAATAAAACCTCCCCTCACGGAGGATGTTATTGTGAAGCTCAAAGCGGGCGACCGTGTCCTTATTACCGGTATCATCTACACGGCAAGGGACATGGCGCACAAGTACCTGGTAGACTGCCATAATAATGGCGAGAAGCCGCCCTTTGATCTTGCGGGTCAAATCCTCTACTACACCGGTCCCACTCCGGCGCCTCCGGGAAAACCCATCGGCTCAGCAGGGCCGACGACGAGCTATCGCATGGACAAGTATACGCCGACCTTGCTTGAACTGGGCCTCAAAGGCATGATCGGCAAGGGGCCGCGCGGCCAGGAAGTGAAGGATGCGATCAGAAAGCACAAGGCCGTTTATTTCGCCGCCATCGGCGGAGCGGGCGCTCTTATTTCCCGGGCGATCAGGAAGGCAGAGGTGATTGCCTATCCCGAGCTGGGGACCGAGGCTGTGATGCGGCTTGAGGTCGAGGACTTTCCAGCCGTGGTCGTGAACGATGTGCACGGCAGCGACCTTTACCAGATCGGCGTCGAGCAATACCGGGAAATCGACGGCGCCGAGGGCGAGAGCTGCTGATAGCCGGGAACGGGATGCTGCCCGCGGTTGCCTGCCGTCCGCAAAATTGAATGTTTCATATCCAGCCTCCACGTACTCTGCAGCAAACAAAAAAGAACCAGTGAGGAGAACAAAATGACGATCAAGTCAAAAATCAGGACCATCCCGGATTATCCCAAGAAGGGAATCATGTTTCGCGACATCACGACCCTCATCAAGGACCCGGTGGGGTTCCGACTCATGATCGATACGCTGACCCAGCGGTATATGCATGTTGGCTTTCAGTTTGATACCATCGTGGGCATCGAGTCGCGCGGCTTCATCATCGGCTCGGCGCTGGCGTACACGCTCGGCAAAGGTTTTATCCCCATCCGGAAAAAAGGAAAGCTTCCCGCCGAAGTAGTCTCCCAGGAGTATGAATTGGAATACGGCACGGACAGGATAGAAATTCACAAAGACGCCTTAAAGAAAGGCGAGCGGGTCCTTCTCATCGATGATCTTCTTGCTACCGGCGGCACTGCCCTGGCTGCCGCCGCACTGGTCGAACAACTCGGAGCAAAAGTCGTCGAGATGGCGTTTATTGTGGACTTGCCGGACGTGGGCGGGAAAAAGAAGCTCACGGCAAAGGGGTATAAAGTTTTTTCCTTGACGGAGTTCGAGGGCGATTAGGCCTTGAAAATATCCGGCTGACGAAAAGGGCGTTGTCGATATCATCGGCGACGCCTTTTTTTTGAAGTTATCCGGCCACCATCCCGTACACGACGATCAGGATAAGCGCGGGAAGCATGTCGATGGTTTTTATGGCTTTGAGCTTGAGCAGGTTGAGGCCGATGGCGAGCACGATGATGCCGCCCACACCGTCGATATTGTTCATCATGCGTTCCGTGGTAAGGAACGTGAGCCCGCCGGAGAAGATCGTAAGAGCTCCTTGAATGACAAGGACCGTCACGGCGGAGAAGGCGACGGAGAGCCCGTAGCGCGAGGCGAGAATAAAGGAGGCGAATCCGTCCATGACCGACTTCGTCTTAATCAGCAGACTGTCATTATATAACCCGTCCTTGAGCGAACCGATGATGGTCATGGATCCGACGCAAAAGAGCGTGCTGGCGATAAGAAACCCCTCAATATCGTATTTGCCGGAGAGGTAAGAATCGTTCAATCGGTTGAGTTGCCCGTGCAAGCGGTCTTCGAGTTTCATGACGCCGCCTGCGAAGGTCCCGAGCACGAGCGCGAAGACCATGGGGACAATGTCGCTCCCCTGCAAGCTCATCTTGATCCCGACGAACGCCGTCACGAGGCCGAGCACGGTAAAAACCGTTTCCTTCACATCGTCCCGGACCTTTTTTCCCGTAAGAAGCCCGAGCGCGCTTCCGCCTGCTACGAGCAATCCATTGAAGAGATATCCTTTCATGGAAAAACCAGTATAACTATTTTCATCATGAATTGGAACAAGAATATATGCGGGGTGAGGTATGAGTTAAAGAATATGCCGTGCATGGTTGCAGAATATTGCATAAGACGCCAGTTTAAAATTTTAATTGAGTATTTTCTAAACTTGTGGTATGGTAGGCAACCATTAGGCGCAACAAATTAAACCCAATTCAAGGAGGGGAAGAGTATGAAGAAGATCGTGGCAGTTCTGGCAGTAGCGGTACTGGTTGTCTCAATGGCTTCTCTGGTGTTTGCAGCTGGGATGAGCATGGAGAAGGGCACCATCAAGAGCGTGGATGCAAAGGCCGGCACGGTCGTATTTTGCGCCGAGGGCACCAACAAGGACACCACCCTGAAGGCTGAAAAGGGCGTCGATCTCAGCAAAGTGAAGGCAGGGGACAAGGTAGAGGTCTCCGTCGAAAAGGATATGCTCAAGCACATGATGGTTGCTCCCGCAGCAAAGCCCAGACCAGCAGTGGGCTGCTAATAAGCTCAGGCATTATTCTCCAAGGGAGTCCCCGAAAGGGAGACTCCCTTTTTTTATTGCGTACCCTTTCCCACAAAATGCCTTGATTTATGGGGAGGTTTGCTTTATTATTGTCATCCAATTGCGTACAGACGCAGCCACTATAACAGAACCAACGAGGAGGAAGCAGTGATCAAAGTAAATCAGGAAGAGCTCAAGCAGAAAATCGAAAAACTGAAAAAGGCTGCAGCGGAAAAAGCAGCAAAGGCTGGCAGCAAAAAGTCGGAACCCGAGGCCCGCGAGGCCCTCAAAAAAGTGAAACGGGCGCAGCGGAAGCTTCGTTCGGCCAAGGCCTACAAATCAGCTGGCAAGAAGGCCGGCGAAGCTGCGCCCGCCGGGGAAAAGGCGACCGCGTAACGGACAGCGCAGTGAGTTGCCGTTCGTCTCATACGATGATGCAGGCGCTCCGGATTGGTGCGGTCTGTGCGATCACGATGCTTCTTGGAGCATGCGCGGGGGCGGTAAAACCGATGCCACCCGCTGAGATTTCGTCGCCTTCAGCGCCGCTCACAACGTCGGCCACGCCCTCGGCGCCTGTTCAGGGACGAATCCCGGACGGGGTCTCCCGGGAAACGGGTATCGCCGCCTGGTACGGTGAAGATTTGCAGGGAAAGAAAACGGCGGATGGTGAGGTTTTCGATATGTACGGCCTCACGGCAGCCCACCGGACCTTGCCGCTCGGCACGATCATTCTCGTTACCAATCTAGACAATTCCAAAAGCGTCAAAGTGAAAATCACGGACCGGGGCCCGTTCACCACCACCAGGATCCTGGACCTTTCCTACGGGGCTGCCCGGGAGCTGGGTTTTGTTGCCCGGGGCACTGTGCGGGTATCGATCGAGATCTTGAAAACAGCGCGCGAGCCTGCACTGTACACGGTTCAGGCGGCGACCTTTGCCGAAGAAGAGAACGCGAGGCAGCTTAAGTACCGGCTGTCCAAGAAATTCGAAGTGGTGACGATCGTGCCGTTCGAGACGAACGTCGCACGGTTCTACCGCGTTCGTGTCGGGTCCTATTCCTCCGAAGAGCTGGCGGAACAGGTGGCGAAGAAGCTGACGTTCGAGGGCCTGGAACCGATCGTGCTGAGAAAAGACTAGGCGAGTTCATTGAGCATTGACAGCTGATCAGGATTTTTGCAAGATTCGGCTTCCCGTCGTTTGAACCGAACAGTTACGAACA
>JAJXTW010000014.1 GCA_021783455.1 Nitrospirota bacterium
GGTGTCGTTGTCCAGCACCGGCACCACGGCCTGAATAATGATGGGGCCGGTGTCCATGTCTTCATCCACGAAGTGAACGGTGCAACCCGAGAACTTCACCCCATGCTCCAGTGCGGCCTTCTGGACGTGAAGGCCGGGGAAGGCCGGGAGGAGCGCCGGGTGGATGTTCAGGATGCGGCCCGGGTAGGCCTTGATCAGCGCGGGGGAGATGATGCGCATGAACCCGGCAAGACAGACAAGCTCCACGCCGTGTTTCCGCAGTTCCTGTACGAGTGCGTTGTCATAGTCTTCCCGCCTGTTCTTGTATCCTTTCGCGCTCACATGAACGGCGGGAATGGCATGTTTTCGCGCACGCTCCAGCGCATAGGCATCGGCCTGATCGCTGATGACGACGGCAACCTCGGCGGCAAGCTGATTGTTCTCGACATTGTCGATGATCGCCTGGAGATTGGAACCCCGGCCGGACACGAGGACGCCGATACGAATTTTCTTCATGGAGTTCCTTTTGTGGAGGGGTCCAGGGTCCGGGGTTCAGGAAAAGACTGGCCCCCGGCTACCGGCCCCTGAACCCTATCTTTCCCCGTACTTCACGATTTGTTTGCCCTTCACAATCTCACCGATGTGATAAGCTTTCTCGCCCAGCTTTGTTGCCTTTTTTATTACTGCTTCGGCCTGTTTTTTCGGCACGGCGAGCACCAGGCCGATTCCCATGTTGAAGTCTCGGTACATTTCGTTGTCGTCGACCTGGGCCTTTTTCTGGATGAGTTTAAAGATTGAATGTATGTCCCAGGTCCCTTTCCTGATCGCGGCCTGCGCGCCTTTCGGCAGCATGCGGGGCGTGTTCTCGGTGATGCCGCCCCCGGTGATGTGCGCCATGCCGCGGATGTCGAATTCCTTCAGCAACGTCATGACGGTTTTGGCGTAGATCCTCGTGGGGGTAAGCAACACCTCGCCGAGCGTCGCATGTCCCAGTTCGGAGAGCGTATCCTGGACCCCGTAGCCTGCTTTTTCGAGCAGGACCTTTCGGACGAGCGAAAAGCCGTTGCTGTGGAGACCCGACGAGGCAAACCCGATAAGCTGATCGCCGGGCTTTATCCTCGAACCGTTGATGATCTTCTTTTTTTCGACCACGCCCACGGCAAAGCCGGCGAGGTCATATTCGTTTTCGCCGTAGAACGACGGCATCTCCGCGGTTTCGCCGCCGATGAGCGCGCAGCCGGACTGCCGGCAGCCCTCGGCAATGCCCTTGACGATGTCCGAATGCTCCTGCGGTTTCAGCTTGCCCGTGGCGAAATAATCGAGGAAAAAAAGGGGTTCCGCACCCTGGACGATGATGTCGTTCACGCACATGGCCACGAGGTCGATGCCGACGGTATCGTGTTTGTTCGTGAGGAAGGCGATCTTGAGCTTGGTGCCCACGCCGTCGGTGCCGGAGACCAGGACCGGGTCTTTGTACTTCCTAAGCGCAAAGAGGCCGCCGAAGCCTCCGATGTCCGTCATGACCTCGGGCCGGAAGGTGGATTTTACAAAGGGTTTTATCTTCTGGACAAAAAGGTCGCCAGCGTCGATGTCGACACCCGCATCTTTATAGGTTATTGCCATGCCCCGTCCTCTCTCGATTTTTCGACGATAGTACCTATAATAGCCATGTCTGTCAACAGGTTTTACGGCAAAAAGAAATAAGAAAAGGGCTGTCAGGCGAGGATAATGAGGCGGCGGGAAGGCTATTTGGCTTTTTTCTGGATCTCCTGCACCGTCGGGTTGTCCAGCAATTTCAGAAACTTCGGGTTGGCGGTGAGGGAAGCAACATCGCCCGCATTTACCGCTTTCATGATCTCGGGGTCTTCGAGGGCTTTTTTGAACTCGGGGTCATTTTGCAAGGATTGGATAAGACTCATGATTTCCGCGTCGGACATCATTTTCCCCTGAAGTGCCTTCACTTCCCCGGTGGAACCGGCGCCCACATTCGGGGATTTTGCGCGAATCGAGCGGATCTTCGCTTCTTCCAGCTTTATCGTGCCGAGACTGTTCGACTTGATGGTGTAGACCCCGCTGCTTAAGGACAGCACTTCACCGGTGATGCTGCTGCCGTCGATCAGCTCGATCTCCCGTACTTCTCCTGCATGGGCTATCGGCAGGGAGAGGGCCAGGACAAGGAAAAAACACAGGATAAGAAAACGCATTTCCATTCTCCTTCTTCACAGGATGAATCCCCCTGAAGCTTATTCCAAGTCAGCCCTGCTGTCAAGACCGGTATGGTCGTTTGTCCGGTATGGTTGTTTTGTCCGGGGCATTCGTTCCATGAGACGGCTTTCTTGTCGCGGCGCTGCCTGACAGATCGAATGGGAGTCAACGAACCTTGGGCGATAGTCGTCTTCCTGGCCGAGAATGCGGGGTTGCCATATATTGAAACTAATAAAGTCGTGCTTGACGAACGGTTCGTTCTAGGGCACAATTAACTAATTAAAGAGGGCCTATGCCGCGATCTCTGTTTTTGAAAGCGGAAGCGCTCCAGCGGTGCCGGGAAAAGCGGCTGCAATTTTTTTACTCTCGGAGTTTACTTGCGATATTCTGTGAGCTATGTTTACTAAATAGGGAGTAGATGGGGGGAGAAATGAAAAAGCTTCTTGTTTTAGGAGTTGTGGTTCTGCTGCTCGTGCCGTTTGCTGCATGGGGAAAGATAGGCGGCGGTGACATTACGTTTCATCCTGAAGGCGCAGGCAATGTCTTGTACAGTCATGACTTTCATGTTGGGAAGTTAGGCTTAAAGTGTACCGAGTGCCATTCCAGAATATTCGTGATGTCCGTCGCGGCGAACGCGAAGAGAACAATGGCGGACATGGAAAAAGGGCTGTCGTGCGGCACCTGCCACAATGGGAAACGGGCGTTTGACGTAAAGGGAAACACCTGCGCCAGATGTCACCAGTCCTGACGGGCGGCGGGCGCGGCGATTTTGCGCCGTACCCGTGAATGCATGACGTGAGGAGGACCTTATGTGCACTGCTCCCGGCGCCAAGGGAAGAGATGCTCAGGGGGGGGGCAGAACAGTCCCGCTCACCGAAGCGGTGGGAATGGTCCTTGCTCACGATATTACCGAGATCCGCAAGGACGAATTCAAGGGCAGGGCATTCAAAAAGGGCCACGTTATCCGCGTGGAGGACATCACGCACCTGCGGCGGCTCGGGAAGGAACATCTCTTCGTCCTGTCGATCGGCCCGTCCGAGATGCATGAAGACGATGCCGCCGCGGCGCTGGCCAAGGCGCTCATGGGAGAAGGGGTCAGGATCGAGGGAGAACCCCGGGAAGGAAAAATCAACCTCGTCGCCGATTGCGACGGCCTCCTCACCGTCGATCGCGGGGCGCTGCTCTCGTTCAACATGCTGGGCGAGGTGATGTGCGCCACGCGCCACGGCAATTCAGTGGTCAAAAAAGACCGGGTCGTGGCAGGCACCCGCGCGATCCCGCTCGTGATAAAACGGCAGGTGATCGATGAGGCGGTGCGCATCTGCGAGAACGCGCGGCAGGCCGGCAGGGCCGTAATCGAGGTCAGGGAAATGCGGCGGCCAAAGGCCGGGGTCGTGATCACCGGCAATGAGGTCTACCACGGCCGCATCAAGGACGCCTTTGCTCCGGTGATCTCCAGGAAGATCGAAGCAACGGGCGGCGAGATCGTCGGCCTGTACTACGCGCCTGACGATACGGCTGTCATTGAGCAACGGCTGCGGGAGTTGCTGAACGCCGGGGCCGATCTCCTGATCACGACCGGCGGCATGTCGGTGGACCCGGACGACGTGACGCGGTTTGCAATCGATCGCCTCGGCGCTGTTGACGTCACGTACGGCGCTGCCGTGCTGCCGGGAGCGATGTTTCTGGTGGGATACCTTGAGAATGGTCACGGGGACGCGGTGACAGGGAAACAGGGAAAACAAGAAACCGTCATGACAAACGAAGCGGATATTTCGCCGCGTCTCCGCGCCACGCCGCCCCCCATTCCGATTTTAGGCATTCCCGCCTGCGGCATGTATCATGCGATCACGGTGTTCGATCTCGTCCTCCCGCGGATCCTTGCACGGGAGAAGATCGGCAGAAGAGAACTTGCTGAACTGGGCCACGGCGGGCTTTGTCTCCACTGCAAGGAGTGCCGCTATCCTGTCTGCCCCTTCGGGAAATAAGAATAACACACATCTCCCTTGTTTATTCCCGCGAAAAATAGTCGTACAAGTCTATCATTTCCTGCATCACTCCCGTAAGCCTTCTTGCCTGCTTCTGGGGAGCTTCGTTCAGTGCTGCGAGAAGCGGATCGCAGAAATACCACGTACAGAGGAACGGCCTTATCCATCTCGGCTGAATGCAGCCCTGCGGTCCCATGCTTTCACAAGGACCTTCGAGCGGCCTCGACGAGTCTCGCTGCGGCACATCGATTCCGAGCGCCTGCAGATATCCGATGTCCCGCTCGCGGTACAGCCCGTGTTTTTGCCTGCAACAGACATCAATGCAGCCAGGGCAGGTTACTGCAGTGAATTTCTCGATCAGGGGGGACGACTCGATCAGGAGCTCTTTGAGCCGTTCGGCTATTTTGACGCGATCGCCGTTCATGGCAAACGGAGGAAGGCCTTGTCAAGGGCCATGAGGGACATGATGAGGACGAGATAGATGTTTATTTTCCTGAAGAGGACGGGAGAAGGAGGCAGGAATGGGTGCTTCCCCGTCAGAGACCGTTCATTCCAGATGAGCCATGCCGCCAGGGGGGCGAAGGAATAATAAACGAACGGCGACTTTATTGATCCATAGAGCGGAAGGGCAAGGCTGGCAATCGCCGCTGCCGTGATCCAGACAAAGGTGATCCTGGCGATCTGCGCTTTCCCCATCACCCGGGTGAGCGACGGCAGGCCGGCTTGTTCATATTCCTCTCCATGGTTCAGGACGAGAAGCCAGAAGTGCGGCACCTGCCACAGGAAAAAAAGAAAGCAGATCCCGGCAAGCCGCGCGTCGATGAGAGCGCCGCCCGCGCAGACCCACCCGATGGCAGGAGGAATCATGCCCACGACAGCGCCGGGCACGGACGCGAAGGCCGTTACCTTCTTGAGATACGTATATATACCGTTATACCAGAGAAGGGCGGCAAGACCGAGGACAACAGCAGTTGTGCCTCCAGCATAGGCAAGGAGGAGTTGCCCGGAGACCAGCAACGCCAGTGATAAGGACAAAGCCTGCCTTGGAGTAATGGCCCCGGAGGGGAGCGGCCGTTGGCGGGTGCGCTTCATTTTGCCGTCAATGTCTTGCTCCTGGAACTGGTTGAAAGCCGATGCGCCGCTGGCCAGAAGAAACACCGCACCGGCAGCGCCGAAGAGGTTGATCAACCGCTCGTGGTGGGTAAGAAAGAAGCCCGTTGCAGCGGAACAGGCTGCAAAGAGAGAAATGTATACACGACAAAGCGTGAGATAGGGTTTTAAGGCTGTCATGGAATTGCGGGCGGCTATTTCAGCTCCTTGATATATTCGATGAGCTCTTCAATCTCTTTGTCCGTCAGCTGCCCCTGCTGCGACGGCATGATCGGCGGGAACCCTTTGACCCGGTCGATCTCCGGGTGCAGGAGAGTTTGTTTGATGAACGCCTCATCAACAGTGATCTGGCGCTCCTGGCCGTTGTGGATTACCGTCTCCTTTTTTCCGAAAACGCCTTTGAACGTGGGCCCGATCTTCGGTGTGCCGTCCGCTGTGTGACAGGCGGTGCAGCCCTTCGTCTGGAACAGCTCGGCACCCTCGCGGGCCGACTGCCCTGCTTCGTGCTTTCCGGCCCTCTTTTTCGAACCGGGTTTTTCTTCGGTCCCGGCGGCCTCCTCTTTTTTGCCTGCATACCAGTCGTCGAATTCTTTTTGCGGCACGACGTCCACTTTCGTGATCATGGAAGAATGACCGACGCCGCAGTATTCGGTGCAGAAGAGATCGTAGGAACCGAGCTGGTCGGGCAGGAACCACAAGTGCGTTTCCCTGCCAGGCACCGCGTCTTCCTTGATGTGATAGGCCGGGATAAAGAGGCTGTGCAGAACGTCGGCCGAGGTGATCAGGAGTTTGATCGGCTTCCTAACCGGCACTTTGAGCACATTGGTCTCCTTGCCGTTGGCGTAGTCGAAGGTCCAGGACCACTGGCGGGCCGTGACGTGAATGACCATGGCGTCGGGCGGCGCCGTGCGCATGTAGACGAAGCCTTTCCAGCCCACGTAGAACATCGCCAGGACGAGGAGCGTGGGAATCACGGTCCAGATGATCTCGAGCAGGGTGTTTTCTCCCACTTCCTCGGCTTTGGGGTGGCGCTTCCTGCTGTAGCGGAACACGAAGTAGATCATGACCCCCGTGTTCAGAGCCAGGAGGGTCAGGGAAATACCCAGGATGAAAAAGAAAGTGTCGTCCGCGGGGTTGGACATGTTCGGCCAGCCGGTTACCATAGGTACCTTTTGTAATTACGAATTAAAAATGAGAAATGGGGAATTGACATCAATTATTATAACCTCCATGCTTCAAATGACGATTCATCATTCTTCATTCGTAATTGCCTTATCGGTACCAGATGTCGAAAAACGTGAGTACGATGATGATCGAGATCGTAATGATCGGCACGAACAGCAGCAGCTTGAACAGCCGCTTTTCGTACTTCAGGTGCATGAAGAACCAGAGCACCAGGCTCGCCTTGACCGAGGCGATGGCGATATTGGCGACCATGCTCCATTCGCCCATCTGCATCTGGGCGGCCTTGATCGTCAGGCCCGTGAGGCACAGGAGCGCGATCCAGACGAACACGAAGGTCCTGGTCGCAACGTGATGGCTTGTGTTCTCTTCCATAGTCCTCTGCTTACAGGATCAGATAGAACAACGGGAACAGGTAGATCCAGATGATGTCCACGATGTGCCAGAACAGGCCCGTATTCTCCAACTTCACGTAATCGGTGTCCGAGATATTGCCCCGCAGCGTCAACGCGAACATGAAGACGATGACGGATAAGCCGATGATGACGTGAAGCGCATGGATGCCGGTCATGACGTAATAAAGCCCGAAAAAGAGGATCTTGCCGTGGCTCATGGCCAGAAGCACGGGCGAGTCGGGGTACAGGCCTTTGCGGATATGGTCGCTCCACTCGAAGTACTTGTTTACCAGAAAACCGAGGCCCAGGAGCACCGTGGCGGCCTGGAACAGGAGGGAGCGAATCTTCATCCCCTTTTTGATCGCCGAGATTGCAAGGGCCATGGTCAGGCTGCTGGTCAAAAGGATGACCGTGTTTGCGGCCCCGAGGAAGACGTTCATCTCGCGGCCGGCCTCGTGGAAATCTGCCGTGTTTAGCTGGCGGTATTCGGCATAGACCAGGAACATGCCGCCGAAGAGCAGGATCTCGGTGAACAGGAAGAGCCACATGCCGAGCTTGGCTGTGGCGTAGTCGCGGTGTTCGATGTGCGCGGTTTCGTTCATAATAAAAATCCGCATAGCGCATAGGGCAGGGAGCAGAGAGTAACACCGTTGCCCTTTACGTGCAGGTGCTTTTCGCGCTCTGCCCTTTGCCCACTGCCCACTGCGTATTATCTAAACTCATACGGTCCCTTCGTGACCACGGGCTGCACTGCAAAATTTTCCACGGGCGGCGGCGACGTGGTCTGCCATTCGAGCGACGCTGCCTCCCAGGGGTTGTCTCCGGCCTCGTTGCCGGCGAAGAGCGAGTGGACCAGGTTGTAGAACATGATGATCAGGCCCATGGCAAGTATCCAGGAACCGATGGTGGCGACCAGGTTCGGACCGTTGAATTTCGGAAGATAGTCGTAATACCGCCGGGGCATGCCTTCCCAGCCGAGGACGAACATGGAAAAGTAGAGCATGTTGAAGCCGATGAACAGGAAAAAGCAGGCCAGTTTTGCCAGGTGCTCTTCGTACAGTTTGCCGGTGATTTTGGGAAACCAGTAGTGGAGTCCCGCAAAAAAGCCGAACCCCGCGCCGCCGAACATCACGTAGTGAAAGTGCCCTACGACGAAGTAGGTGCCGTGGACATGCACTGCCGTGGCAAGGGCGCCCTGCACGAGCCCGGTCAGCCCGCCGATGGAGAACAGGAAAATGAACGCGAGCGTATAGAGCAGCGGAGCATTCATCCTGATCGAGCCCTTGTAGAGGCTCGCGATCCAGTTGAAGACCTTGACGCCGCTCGGCACGGCCACGATGAAGGTGAGGAGCGAGAAGATGATGCGGGCGGTGTCGCTCATGCCGCTGGTGAACATGTGGTGGCCCCATACGAGGTAGCCTACGAAGGCGATGGCAAGGCTCGATGCGGCGATGAAGGAGTATCCGAAGATGTTCCTGCGCGTGAACACCGGGATGATGTCGGTGACCGTGCCCATGGCCGGCAGGATCATGATGTAGACCGCCGGATGGGAGTAGATCCAGAACATGTGCTCGAAGAGGATCGGGTCCCCGCCTTTTGCCGGGTCGAAGAAGCCCACGCCGAAGTTTCGTTCGATGATGAGGAGAAGCAGGGTGATGGCCAGGACCGGCGTTGCCAGGAGTTGGATCCACGACGTGGCGTAGATAGACCAGGTGAACAGGGTCATGCGCTTCCACGTCATGCCCGGCGCCCGGAGCCGGTGGATCGTGGTCAGGAAGTTCATGCCCGTGAGCGTGGACGACAGCCCGATCAGGAACACTCCGAACACGGCAAGAGAAATGTTCGTCCCCGTCCGGATGCTGTAGGGGACGTAGAAGGTCCAGCCCGTGTCGGGCGGACCGCCGCCCGTAAAAAGCGAGGTCACGGCAATTGCGCCGCCCATGATAAAAAGCCACCACGAGAGAATGTTGATCTTCGGAAAGGCCACGTCCCGGGCGCCGATCTGGAGCGGCATGATGAAGTTCCCGAGCGAAGACGGGATCCCGGGGATGATGAAGAGGAAGATCATGATCACGCCGTGGAGCGTAAAAATGGCATTGTAGGTCTGGGCGGAATAAAAGTGCATGCCCGAGCGAATGAGTTCAAGCCGCATCGTGAGCCCGAGCGACACGCCGACGGCAAAGAAGGAAAGCGACGAGAACAGGTAGAGCAGCCCGACCCGCTTGTGGTCCGTCGTGAAGATCCAGCCGAAGATGCCGGGGTATCGCGTTTTTGCGTGGTAGAAACTTGCTTCCATAGAGAGTTCTCCGAAAAGCAACCGTTTGAGGCTCAAAATTCAAAACGTAAAACCTACAACTTATATGCCTTGCCGGTGTTTCTTCGTCGTTTTCAGAAGGTAAATGAGAAACGCTCCCACGAACAGGACCATCACGGTCCCGGTGACTTTCAGGATATTGAATACATAGGATTTCTTGAGCGGATCGTAACTGAAGCAGTACATCAGGACCTGGCGCGTCGTACCTATGCGGCCCTGTGCAGCCTCGTTAAGCGCCATGGTCATCTCAAAGGGCAGGAACGTTATCCCTTCGAGGTAGCGCACGATCTTGCCCCCGGGCGCCACGACGACGAGCGTGACGGGGTGGGAAAAATCATGGTCGCCGTCCCGCTGGAATTGGAAACCGATGGAATCGGTGAATTTTTTTATGTCAACCGCGTCGCCGGTCAGAAATTTCCATGCATCCCCGGGAAAGGGTTTGCCGATGGCGGCAATATAATTTCGTTTTTTGTCCCGGGCCACGGCAGGCGTGTCGTTTTCGTCGAAGCTGATCGCGAGGACCTGATAGTCTTTTCCGGGCCGGACCAGTTCAAGTTGGCCGAGTGCCCGGGCTAGGCCGGACAGGAGCATGGGGCACTCGTGCGTGCAGCTGAAATACACCGGCGCGATGATCGTGGGTTTGTTGATGAAGTTTTTGAGATTTATCCGCTTCCCATTCTCGTCTACGAACACGACGTCCGCCGGGATATACTGTCCGAGTTTTTCAGTGAGGACGATATTCGCCTTTGATGCCGTCGATTCGTGGCCGAAGGCCGCGCTCGCTGTGGACAGCAATAAGAGAAGCAGAAGGATGATCCTGGGCATGAATAAAACTCCGGAATAATAATTCCCTGAAATTGGTGCGCGGGATCGCTTTGGAGAATACAGCGCCGGAACGTGAGACGGCGTAACTCTAAAGATAACGTAAAATAAAAAAAAGTCAAGCAAGGTGATCATTGAAATCGTCCCGCCTTGACATGGGACGTTTACGCACTACAATTGATAATAATGGCTTTCCTTACGAACGGATCAGGAACCAAATCCACGTCGCAGTCATCCTGTAAGCTGCCTTGAATATTTTACTCATAAGCACGAACCGCAATGCTTCTCCGGCGCCTGTTTTTCCCCTTGGCGCCTGCCTGATCGCAGAGGCCGCTGACCGGGCCGGGCACAAGGCAACCCTGCTCGACCTCATGTTCGAAAAGGATCCGGCGCGCGCGGTCAGCAAGGCCTTGAAGAGATGCCGATATGACGCCGTGGGCCTGTCGGTCCGTAACATCGATAATAACTCGATGCAGGAACCGGCGTATTATATCGGGGACCTCGCTTCCCTGGTCCGGCGGATCAAGGCCGGGACCGATGCTCCCGTGATTCTCGGGGGAGCGGCCCTGTCGATTATGCCGCAGGAGATCCTGCGCGCAACAGGCGCGACCTGCGCTGTCAGGGGCAGCGGGACTGCGGTATTCCCCCGGCTTCTCGATCGATTGAGCTCGGGGCAGCCTCTGGACGATCTTTCGGGGATCATTGTCCAAGAGCGGGGAGAGGGTACGAGGGTTGCGGCTGATCCCGCAACGTTTAGCGGAGGCAATACCCCGGATTATTCGCGCTGGATCGACGTCAATGCCTATCGCTCCCGTCTGGCTACCGTGCCGATCCAGACCAAGCTGGGCTGCGGGTTCAAATGCGTGTACTGTACGTACCCCACCATCGAAGGAGAAGGCCGCTTTCTGCAGGACCCCGGGATCACGGCGAATTCCGTTCAGAAGCTGGCAATGAGCGGGTTCAGGGATTTCGAGTTCGTGGACAGCGTGTTCAATGCGCCCCCTGAGCACGCATTGGCTCTCTGTGATGCTCTCGCCCGCAAGCAACTGCCTACGCGGTTTCAAAGCATGGATGTAAATCCGCTTTTTCTGAACGATGAACTGCTTTTTGCCATGGAACGAGCGGGCTTTAGCGGCATGGGCATGACCGTGGAAAGCGCGTCTGATCCCGTGCTTTCAGGGCTCCGGAAGGGTTTTACCGCGGCCCACGTGCACAAGGCTGCGGAGACCGTACGGCGCCACAACGTGCCGTGCCTCTGGATCTTCATGTTCGGCGGGCCGGGCGAGACGGAAGAGACCGTTCAAGAAACACTGCGCTTTGCCGAGAAGGAGATCAGGCCCGCGGATGCGGCGTTTTTTACGATTGGGATCCGGATCTATCCGGGCACCGGGCTCGAAACAATCGCGCGGAAGCAGGGCGTGCTCTCTCTTGCCCCCGCTGAAATGCTCGCGCCGGTGTTTTATACATCCCCCGGCGTGGACCCTTGGCGGATGGAGCAGCAGGTGCGTAATTCAGTTCAACGGCACATGAATTTCCTGTGCGCCGATTCCCTCGGTTTCCCCTATCTGCCGGCTTTTCATCAACTTGGCTGCCGCATGGGCCTCACCACGCCGCTTTGGCGGTATACGCGCCATATCCGGAGGGGATTGCGATTTTTCGGCATGGATGAGTAATCCCCCCACGTTGACGCTAAGAAAGGAATTGTCCATGAACGAGTCGCGACCAAACAGCGGGGCGCATATTGCGTCGATTGCCACTGCAACGCCTCCTCGCGCAGTCAGTCAGGACGCGCTCGAACAACTGGCGCGCAAACACTACCAGGGGAGGTTAAGCTCGCGAAGCATGTCGCTCATCCACGCCCTCTTCTCTCATCCGAGCATCAAACAAAGAAACCTGGCGATCGACGATGTGGAGGACCTCGTGGATGAAGACGTGGACGCCCGCGTTGCACGCTTCACGAAGTGGTCTCAGGACCTCTCGGCCCAGGCGATCAACGGGGCGCTGGAGCGCGCCGGCCTCGGCGTTGCTGATGTTGACGGCCTGGTCGTGAATACCTGCACCGGGTATATTTGTCCGGGGATCTCGACCTATCTGATCGGGAAGCTGGGGCTTTCGCGGAGCGTGCGGGTGTACGATCTTGTGGGGAGCGGATGCGGCGGAGCGATCCCCAATCTTGAGATCGCCGAATCGCTCCTTGTGCGGAAAGGGAAGGGTGTCGTCGTGAGCGTTGCAGTGGAGATCTGCACTGCAACGTTCCAGATGGATAACGACCTCAGTCTGCTCTTGTCAAACACGCTCTTCGGAGACGGGGCAGCAGCTGCCGTGCTCTGGACAAAACCGGAGGGATACGAACTGGTGGCGTCGGCGAGCCAATATGTTCCGGAACAGAGGGAGCATATCCGGTATGTGCACAAGAAGGGACAGCTCCACAACCAGCTTTCGCTCAGACTTCCCGATCTCATAAAAAAGGCGGCGGCCCAGGTTGTGTCCGATGTTCTGGAGCCCCTGTCCCTCACGCCCCGGGACATCAAGCACTGGGCGCTCCACAGCGGGGGAGAAAAGGTCATCAATGCCCTGCGGGACGAGCTCGGACTTTCGGAGGACCAGGTGAGCGCCACACGCCACATATTGGCCGAGCACGGCAACATGTCGTCCCCCACGGTCTGGTTCGTGCTTCGCGAGCTCGAAAAACGGGGAATCGCTTCGGGCGACTGGTGCATCATGGTGGCTTTCGGCGCCGGACTTTCTGCGCACGCCTATTTGCTCAGAAAGAAGTGATTTGCTTATTCCGCCGTAACGTTCGGATTCTTCCATAAGTTCATATTCCCCTGGCGAGCAGCACTGCATGAAGCAAAAGCTTTTCCGGTAAAATGAAGGTTTTTAACCTTAGCGCGAAGGCCGGATCATGCATTGAAATCGACGAAGAAATAAGGTATAGTTTTGCTATGGCGGTCAACAACAATACACCGTGCCTGGTCTGCGGATCAGCGACTACGTCTGTCGCGAAGGCAGAATCATTCGTCTGCACCTTCTGCGGGAGCAGCGAACAAGGCCATAGCAAATGCCCGGAAGGGCACTTCATCTGTGAAGCGTGCCAAAAAAAGACCGCGCTTCAGGTCATCGAGGATATTGCCCTTTCTACCACGAGCAAAGACCCTCTTGCGATCGCCGAACTCATGATGGCCCATCCCGGGCTCCCCATGCTCGGGTGCGAACATGCGTCCCTCGTTGCCGGCGCGTTCATGGCCGCGCTCAGGAACTCACCCTATGGGAGCGGCAAGATCACGAACGACGATATTAAGGAGGCCTTCAAACGGACAACGAAGCAGGCAGTCAGCGGACACTGCGGCCTCACCGGCGTCTGCGGTATTGCGCCTGCAATGGGGGCCTGTTTTTCGATCTTTCTGGGCGCGCGGTGCGGGTCCGACAGCGAGCAGAAGATCACGATGGAGGCCGTGATCAGAGTTTCAAGGGTCATAGCCGATTTGACCGGGCCGAGCTGCTGTAAGGCCTACGCTCGCGCCGCGATCACGGAGGCAAGCACCATGTTCGGCGAACGGTTCGGGATCATTCTTCCGGTCAGGAGCGGCGCTGCACTATGCAGGCACAGCGGGAAACATCCCCACGGATGCAGGGAAGAGAAGTGCCCGTACTATCAAAAACCGTCCCGGGACATCTTTGCCGAGGCGAAGTTCGTGCCCGGCATGGTTTGCACGTCCTGAAGACCCTATTGACCGTCCGGTCGGACGGAGTCGCTGAACATTGAACCCGGAACTTTGAACGTATCGTATGACCACTCACATCTATTCCTGCCCGAACTGCGGCAGGCCCATCGAAGCAGACCGGTACCATGAGGCACGTTCCTTTGAGGAGGCGCCCGGTTGGCAGGTTGCAGTCAGGGCACGTCTCTTCACGTTCGGCCTCCATTACGATATTCCTCTCTTCTTCGGATCGTTCCCCCGTTTATGCGCCCCGAATGATAGCTTGTTCTTTGGCTTTTAACAAGGCGAAAATGTTCTTTTAGCAGGAGCCGGAAGGTCGGCATTCTCCCTGTTGACCGGTTGTCCGGTCAGCAGTATAGTAAACCTGCATTCGTTCTACAACCTGCTATGAATTCCAAATATGTTACATACCGGAGGGCTCGTCCTTCCGATTACGAGGGCATGGTAAAGCTGCAACGCGCCAACTTTATCAGCAATTTGAGCGCGGCTGAGGCTCTCGACGGCTTTTTGTCCATTGAATATACGGAAGAACAGTTCGAGGAAATAAACAACGATGCCGGCATCGCCGTCGCACTTGGTGAAGGGGAACTCGTTGGATATCTGTGCGGCGCTTCCTGCGGGTATAGCAAGCAATTTCCGATCCTGAATGCCGTGATTCAGCAGTTTTCGAACTGGACGATCCGGGAGCGGGGCATGACGGAGGCGAATACCTTCGTGTACGGCCCTGTTTGCATTGGCCGTTCGTTTCGCGGCACAGGAGTTCTGCAGGGCCTCTACGGGACGATAAAGAAAATTGCCGGGCCAAGATACGGACATTGCGTTCTCTTCATATCGGACCGAAATCCACGATCGCTCAGCGCCCATCTGCGGCTTGGCATGAGGGATTTGGGTATGTTTGAATTTAATGGAAAAAGCTTTCATCTCCTTTGTGCAGCTATAGGCTGACGCAGGCAGAAGCAATTTTCGTGTAGTTTTTACACGTCGGCCGTCCCTTCTTTCATATCTCCCTTTGGTTTCGGCCTAAACAAGCAGCTTGAGATAACTTGGTGTTTAGAAATAGAATTTGACAGTGTCATAGCCGGGTGTTATAGATTAACCAACAGTACACAGAGATCCCGATAAAGCCTGACCCTTCGCAAAAAGGGTGAGCAAAAGCGGCGGGTCTTTCCGGGGGGGAGGAGGCCGAGCTGCCGAAGGATGAAAACCTTAGGTGAGCGCGGCCTTTTTTAGTGGAGCCCCCTTCGGCAGGAGCCGGGGGATTGCAAGTCGCGGGATTAACCCTATTGTACAAGGAGGTGCATATGTATACTTCAATTACTGTAAAGCAGGTGCTGCGAACGAAAGGACAGGGGTTTCTCGCCATTGGTCCCGGGGCGACAGCCTATGATGCGCTCGAGCTCATGGCGGATAAGAACGTCGGGGCGCTGCTCGTGGTGGACAACGGCAGGCTCATCGGCGTGTTTTCTGAACGGGATTATGCCCGGAAGGTGATCCTCAAAGGAAAGTCGTCGAAGAATACCCCGGTGCGGGAGTTAATGAGCAGCCCGCCGATCTCGGTGGCTTCCGATACGACATTGCGCGACTGCATGGTGTTGATGACGGACAAGCACATCCGGCATTTGCCGGTCCTGGACCATGGGACGCTCATGGGGGTCGTGAGCATCGGCGACGTGGTCCATACGATCATCTCTGAACAGGAATCGACGATCGAAGAGCTGCAAGAATATATCGCGGGCACGGGTTACCGGGCGTAGGTTTTGTAGCAAACTCGCTGGTGGTTTGTTGCATGTGAGTGGTGGTTTGTGCTGTACCTGTGCGGACCGCCGGCGAGGTTTAAGGCAAAGGGTGAAAACCGTTTGAGTGGTTCGACGGGCTCACCACGAACGGATAAAAGCCGACCGTTTCAATACTTTCGCCGTTCGCCCTGAGCTTGTCGAAGGGTGAGCGGAGGGTTTTTCCATCCGTCACCCGTCTCTTTTCCAGGTACCGTTGTCATCCGCAGGTCACACTTTTATATTCAGCATCGGCAGCCCCAGCCGCTGCCGCTTGTTTTCGCCCTTGAACAAATGCTCCTTTCTCTGCGGCACGTCGCCGCGTTCTCCCTCGTGCTGGGCCTGCAGTTTCGTGGGCAGGCTTGCCGCATGCTGGACCGCATGCTTGCCGAACTTTCTTGACAGCCCATCCACGCACTCATAAAGCTTCGCCATCTTTTCAATCTTTGTCGTATCGTCGAAGAGCGTATACTGGACCCCTGCTTCGGCTACCAGTCCGGCGAGCACGACGCCGGTCTGGCGAAAGAGCGTACGGGGGCGATAGAGCTGCTCAAAGCTCTCGCGCAAAGGCCCGAAAAGCTCGACAGGGTAGGCAGTCGGGCGGCTGAGTTTGATCTCCACGCCGCTGCCCGTGAAGTCCTGGGTCCGCAAAAAGACGACGAGCCTCGTTGCCGCGAGTTTATAGCGCCGCGCCTTGATGCAGGCGCTTTCGAGGTTCTTCGAGACCTGCGCAAAAACGAAGGTCTTGTCCTGCGAGGGAGGGGTGAAGGTCTTCGCCTTGCTGATGGACTGGTAGCTGCTCTTCGTCTCCGTGACCACGGGATACACGCTCCTGCCGTTCAGCTCGTGCCACACTTCCCGGTAGGGTTTGGAAAGATACTGCGTGACGAACTGCTCGTCTTTTCTCGCGAAGTCCAGGGCGGTTGTGATGCCGTGCTTGTTCAGGAAGGCCGTGGTGTTCGGCCCGATGCCCCAGATCTTTTCAATGGGGAGTTTTGCCAGGTACAGGTGGACTTCCCTGCCCGGTATCATGGTGAGGCCGTTCGGCTTATTGTGTTTCGACCCGATCTTTGCCAGGACCTTGGAAAGGCTTACCCCTGCGGACACGGTGATGCCGAGCTCGGTTGCGATGGTCCGGCGCATCTTCTCGGCGATCGATTCATAGGGACCGTGAAAGCTTCGTCTCAGGCCCGTGAGGTCCACAAAAGCCTCGTCAATGGAATATTCTTCAACATCAGGGGAAAAACGCCTCAGGATCTCGAACATGCGCACCGAGAACAGGCTGTAAGTTTCGTAATCCGAGGGAAGGATCACGGCGTCGGGACAGATCTTCTTTACATCCGACAGCCGCACCCCGCGTGTAATGCCTTTGGCCTTTGCTTCGTAGGAAGCTGCCGCGACAATGCCGCGCTCCTTGCCGCAGATCACCGGCTTGCCCTTGAGCTCGGGATGGATCGCCTGCTCGCAGGACGCGAAGAACGCGTCGGCGTCGATATGCATGATGGCCCGGGGCCAGGAGGAGAGGGAGATGAATTGATTGTCCATGGTTTCTACACAAAGGTACAACGTGCGGGTGTGGAGCGCGTCTTTTGCGCGTCGGGCTCGGCCCGCATGGTTAAAATCATTGTCGGGTTTTACTTCGTTCTACCCGACCTACCGTCTACTATTCATTTTTGGATGTTCGTCAGGAAGTCCCGCATCTACAAATATGTTTCCGGTTCCTTCCTTGCACTGCACTTCACGGTCAGCTGCGCCATAACCTGCTGGATCCTGGGCTCCTGCATTACTCTCGCCTTGGTCGGGCAGATCTTGACGCAGGCGCAGCATTTGATGCATCCGCTTTTGTCCGTAACAATGGCACTCCCCACGGTAATCACTCCAGTCGGGCATACCGAGGCGCATTGTCCGCACTTAGTGCAGATCTCCTCGATGGTATCTGGCGATATGTTCAACAGGGCCCCGCGTTCCTTGTAGGGGTGATTACCGGGCACGGACAGCGGCGCCATTTCATGTGTCCTGCTGCTCGCCGAGAGCTTTTCTCGAACCATGCGCCCGAATGCTGTTGCTTTGGCGATATCGTCATTGTCCGGCCGACCGGCAGCCACCGGGGTTGTTGGATTAGAATAGGAATGTTCGCCGATGAATGCGGCAGCAGCCGTCACCTTGAACCCTGCTTCCGTGACGATATCCCGCAGTTCGATAAGAGCATCCTCGTAAGCCCTGTTCCCGTAGAGGACTACGATGATCGCCGGGCCGCCATCTCCCTTGAGACCCTGCAATTTCGATATCACGGGGAGCGGTACCCGGCCCGTGTACACGGGCGACCCGATAATCGCCAACTGGTTCTGATGTATCCTGGGCAGAGCGCCGTTGCTCTTCGCAAAGGTCAGGTCAATGTCCTCGATCGATGGTATTTGAATTCCCTGGCCGATGGCCTGGACGATCTTCTTCGTTGTCTGAGTAGGGGAGAAGTAGATGGCTTTTGCTGATGTAATGTTCATGAGGTTGTCCTTCCTTGTGCGGTAATGAATATGGATTAAATTGAGTGAACACCCCAGGTGAGCGGCCTTCGGGCGCGTCGCTGCCGAGGCGCAGGTTGGCATTCATGTGCGTGTTCGGCATCTGCGCGCGTTATCATTTTATGATTTCTGTGACGGCATTAAACCAGCTCGTTGCGACCATAAAATATAATAATGATAAGAGGAGATAGATTAAAAATTGCGGACTCAAGATTACGCGCCATCTCAAACCTGCCATCTGAGAAAATTTTTCGTTTGTGCCGTAGAAAGCTTGCAATAGTGGGATTAATATGACTTTTAGCCCCCATATAAAAGCTAAAGAAAAAAGACAAAGAGAAGAGATCGCTGTAATAACGCGAATGGAGATTGAAGCATTTTTGAGAACAAAAAATAGCTTGAAAAGTGCGGCGGAAGCAGTAATCCAGCTCAAATTCTTAAATATATTTTCAATGCCCTTATCTTTAAAAAAAAATTTCTCGGCTCTTCCTTGCTGTTCCATTTTACTTGGTGAATTTCCATATAGACAATCGCTTGCCGCGACCTTATCATCAATTCTAAAATGTGCTGGTAGGTATTGGCGCCAATTTGAAACAGAATTTATTGGTTTGATATAGAAGTCAAAGTCATGAGGATGTTGGCTCGATTCAGGATTATTTTTGCTGATTTTCCACGGAACAGAACCGTAACGAATAGTTCTTCCAAAATTATAGAGAGACGCAAATTCGTTCATGAATGTAGGATGCAATTCAGTCATGAGCGATAACGCAGATGGTGTAATTACTGCGCCAAGCCAATTCTGCTCTTTTTCGTGCCGAGAAGCATCGACAAGTGCTGAACTTACGATAACATCATTGTTCTTATAAAAATAGCCAGCTCCGATTGCGCCACGTAATGGCAAACCCGCTTTTAATCCACGATATAACAGGCCGGAACAAATCAGAAACAGAAAATCAAACGAATATAAGTCAAGTGGCTTTTCATCTAAATCGGGAATCACAATAATTGAATCAGAAAGAATCCAATGCTTCACCTTGTATCCTTGGATGAATGAGCCCGCATCTCTTTTTACCTTTTGTAAAAGGTCTTCCGTTTTATTGATGCATTCATCTTTTGAATTCTTTTGGATGAACTCAGAATAAGCTTGGATGTCAAAGAATGCGAGCGGTATCTTATCGATATTTATAATGCTCATTAAAACCTCGCTCAAGTTGGCTTTTTTACAGCCGGATCAACGAGTCTGTAGGAAAAGTACCTTTTCAAATGCCAACGCACCAGGCTTCGTTTAACGCGATTAAACTTCAACGATGTCTTGCGATGATCAGCAGGTGAGGGAAAGCCTGCCATTCGGGCGCAGAATCATCGTCATCACTATTCTTATTATCATCAGTCAAATTGCGGTGCTGCTCTCAAGGGCCTAACACCCCAGGTGAGCGGCTTACCCCGAAGGGGTAAAGTCCGTCTCGACCGGTTTGATGGCTCGCGCTGCTTTCGCGCGAGTCGTCAGGTCGGCCGCTCACCTGGGGTGATGGGCCGCGCGAAGCGCGGGCCATCGCGCGCGTCACGCGCCGCCCCTTGGCGCGTCGCTGTGGACGCGCAGGTTGGAATCATTATTTCGTTTTGACAAACTTCCAATATGCTTCCCCTCGAAGCCTTTTAAAATATGGCGCAATATTGCTTTTAGACATTATTGTCCAATGATTTTCAGATAGCATATTTAATTCTTTATTTACTCGTGTTCCGAAGATATATGCATTTTTGTAAGGGTTCTTCAATTTCTTTATCTTGCAATACGCTTCAAATGCATAGACAAACTGTTTCGAGGTAGCGATGAACTCAATTTGATCAACGTTTGATGAATTTGTCTTTCTTACTGTCATTTCTAGTAGATATTCAGGATGAAAGTAAACTGCAAGGTCAGCCGAAGATTTAGCGGATTGTTTTGACTGTTTCAAATACTCACCTGCTATGCCGTCAAGCACACATGGTATATTAACAGCAACCATTATAGGAGCGGAAGGCCCGGAAGATTCTCGCTTACGTCGTTTTCTTAATTGTTTTTGTTCATTTGGTCGAACGAGTAATTGCTCCTCATGCGTTGACAAAAAATCTGATATCTCGAAGTTCTCGGCTCTATAACCACAAGCCAGCTCAGTCATTTCTGAAATCAATTCATTGAATTTCGTACTGGGTAGCTTTATCATGTTGTTCCAAACTATGGGCAAGCTTTCCAGAATAATTTTCTTTCGATAAATATCTTCTGCCTTTTTTGAAGAATTACCATTTTGCAAATCACTTTTTGATAAAAGATCGGCCAGCCTCTGTGAGGCATATAGCGAGTCTTGATGGATTAGATCAATTGATTCAAACTTCCGATTTTCCCAAACGCCCCTTTTCATTGGCAAGTAAAAACACCATATGACTCCATTAGTGAGTATCGAGAACTCTGATCCTCTTAGAAACGAATACTCAAGAAGTTGTTTTTCAAACTTCTCAATATCTTCTCCTGTTTTCTTCACTTCCACAAGAACAAGCCTGCTGCCAGCATGTAGAGAATAATCAACCCGTCTGTTTTCGACGGGTGATTCTGGCATTACTTCTTCAATATTATGAGTGTTCCATCCAAGGCATTGTAAAATGGGAAGGATTATTGCTTGTTTTGTTGCTGCTTCATCAAAAGTGACGATGCGAGGATTGTGCTTAATACTGTCAATAAAATCTTTAATATTATCGATCATATTCTCATTTTGGTAAATACTTTGATAGATTTATCCGTTGGATCATAAGTGACGTCATATCCTGCATCGTTTGCTCGTCGTCGTATGCAGTAATTAGGATCGGTGAAATCAATGTCATAGGGCTTGCTTTCATCGATGCTACCGGCGACGTGTTGCATTTGGTCATCGTGCAATCGGATTGAGGGACTGCCATCATTAATCAGATGATCAGTCAGCTTGCTCCATTTACCGTATTGTCGCGTCGTCATTTGCTATCCTCCTTTTTCGGATCCAACAAGCTGTTAAGTAGTTAGCCGCTGCATCTACATATATATACAGGCATCTACAGCTATATGCATGCATCTATCTGTAGATGCAATCCATGTATATAGCGGTATATGCTTTTCACGTTATCAAGATTACTATTGGGCATCTACATATATATGCTTTTCCAGAGATGTGCCCGCGATTTTACCGTACTTTACGAACCAAAGTCGTTTTTCAGGATTCCATCTGCCGCCCGCTGCTTTCGCCTGAGCCCGCATCTGCATATCGGCGGCTTTGATGCACAGGGAAACAAGGGTGTCCGCGGTGTATCGCGGCAGAGGCGGTGTCCATTCTTTTCTCTCGATGACCAGCTCAACTGTTTTCAACCGCTGCCGCAGCTCAGCATCATACCTGAACCGGACACAAAGCAGGGCGTCACCGTACTCTTTCGCCAGACTTTTGGTTCCTCGCTGCCCCGGTTTAAGAATCAGCCGCGTTTTCATTGAAACCTCTATAAACAACAACGCTCCAGCAACTTAGCCGATGTCGTGACATAGGTTGGCTCCTTTGATTCATAGCCGTCAGCGGGGATGTTGTCAGCCCTGAATCAGCCGTTCCCTTGTCCAACTTGGATTGCGGCGACAGTCAAGAACGGCAAAGACAACAACCATGTCATCGATAACGCGATAATAAACAGCAAAGGGAAAGCGCTTTGAGAGCTGGCGGTGATGACCAAAAACCATACGATGCATTCCGCCGAAGTAAGCAAGGGAGTCGATATCTGAATAGAGGGAATCGAGGAAATACGATCCAAGGCCGGGTTCGCGCATATCATAAAAATGATATCCCTCTTCAAGGTCATGCTCAGCCGACTGATGATCTTTATTTTCATGAGACTTTCTTTTTGATACGTTTTTTGGCCAGCTCCCAGTCTGACGAGGTTGTCTTGCCTGCTGCATAGGCTTCCGACCGCTCTCTGAGAACAGCCTTATGCCAAGCCGGTGATTCGAGCTTCTTCTCGTCTCGGACCAGGTCGGTCCAAAGGGTCTCCATGAGATCGAGCTTCTGCTCAAATGAAAGTCGGGATATGGGGAATGCCGATTTTTTCATACTGCTTCCTTTCCCTCAAAAAAGATTCAATCGTAAACTATAAGCTAAAGTCCAAGAGCCTTTTTATCTCAGCTTATCATCGTTTATTATTTTCTGCAAGACGGAACTATCGATTTCAGCGGAGAAATTGGAGCGCGTTTTGTATTCTTTGGCGCGACCAAAATCCTGGCTTCTGTTGACGTTATTCGCGTCCTTTTGTGTGAATCCGCTGCAAATATTCAAGTTCCGACTATTATTTATATTTCCTCACCACCGCCGTCACCACTCCCGCGATCGTGAGCTCGTTCTCCGGCTTGATGGGTTTGTACTTCGGGTTTGCCGGCAAAAGCAGGACGTTGCTCCCGCGCTTTCGCAAATACTTCATGGTCCACTGGCCGTCCACCTGGGCGATCACGATGTCGCCGCTCTTGGCGGTCTGGCCCTTGTCCACGATCACCATGTCACCCGGCAGGATTCCGGCACCGGACATGGAATCTCCGGAGACTTTGAGCAGGAAGGTTGCTTCCCGGTTCTGGATTAGGAGCTCATCGAGGGACAGGGTATCGACGAGCTCTTCCTCGGCAGGGCTCGGGAACCCGGCTTCAACCGTGCCCAAAAGCCTGAGCGGCGAGGCAAGGGAAGCGGGGAGGAGCCTGCCCTTTTCGTCCTTATCAAGGACCTTGAGCTCTACGAGCCTGGCCACGAGTTTGGAAACTGCGTTCTTCGATTGCAGGCCGGTGATTTCTCCGATCTCCGAAAAGCTCGGCATCCTGCCGCTCTCTTTGTAGAACTTCGCAATGTCCCTGACCCGGGACTTCAATTTGTTTTCCGCCGTCTTCTGTGCCATGGCCCCTATTATAGGTGAACGTTCGTTCACTGTCAAGCGGCATCTTTGCCGCCTGATTATGACCCAGGTCATAGCATGCCGGGCCGGTTTCGATTATCTTTAATACAGGCAGTCAGCCACAGAGCGCACAGAGAGCTTAGAGGATACAAAAGCAAACCTTTAAGGGGAAATGGGGAATGGAAAGGCGAAAGGGGGGGAAGGATATTGAACTGGTAAAGAGAAAGAGGACAGGGATATTGAGATGAAGAATTCTTTTTCTCCATTTCTCCAGTCCTCCCCCTTTCTCCTGAAAGATCTTGAGTAACTTTCGATTATAAATTAGTCATTGCTGCGATTCTGTCAAAAGGAGACATGAAATGAAAGAATTGGACGTTACGACAATCGCTCCGAGAGAAAGGCACCCGTTGATCTTTAAGATGTTCGATGAACTGGCAAAAGGGGATGCTTTCACCCTGACCAATGATCATGATCCAAAACCGCTTTACTACAGCTTTCTCCATGAGCGGGAAGGCCGGTTCGGCTGGGAGTATCTTGAGCAGGGGCCGTTGCTCTGGAAGGTCAAGATATCGAAGGCGTGAAGTCGCTCGGGGAAAAATCTACCAAGATGATAGGAAATTTCTCACAAAGCACGCAAAGGGCGCAAAGGTTTTAAACCAAAAATTATTTTAAGCTTTTCTTTGCGAACTTTGCGTGCTTTGCGAGAGATGCCTTTTAGGTCCGTTTGCCCGGGTTAGGGGTAAAACTTCTTTCCTTCTTTGGCCATCTCGATCAGGGATTTCGAAGGGGTAAACCGGTCACCGTACTTTTTCGCATACCCTTCGAGTTTTTCTACAATGGTTTTCGCTCCCAGTTT
>JAJXTW010000199.1 GCA_021783455.1 Nitrospirota bacterium
CCATCTTTTCTTCATCAGGATGTACGAGCGGGGCCTCGCCTACAAGAAGCTCTCCTACGTAAACTGGTGTCCGTCGTGCAACACGGTGCTCGCGAACGAACAGGTGGAGGGCGGCCTGTGCTGGCGCTGCAGCTCGGTCGTTCAGCACAAGGAGCTTGAGCAGTGGTTTTTCAAGATTACCGCCTATGCCGACGAACTGTTGTCCTCCATTGACAAACTCACGGGCTGGCCGGAGCGCGTGCTCACCATGCAGAAGAACTGGATCGGCAAGTCCGTGGGCGTGGAAGTGGACTTTACCGTGGAAGGCACGGGTGAGAAGCTTACGATCTTCACCACGCGGCCGGACACGCTTTTCGGCGTGACCTTTATGAGCATCGCTCCCGAACATCCGATGCTGGAATCTCTCATCAAGGGCAAGAAAGAGGCAGGCGACGTCCGCGCCTTTGTACAGCGCGTGCTGCGCGAGGACAAGGCCGCACGCACCGACGAGAAACAGGAAAAGGAAGGGATTTTCACCGGCGCTTATGCCATCAATCCGCTGAACGGGGAAAAGGCGCCTGTATGGGTCGGCAACTTCGTGCTCATGGAATATGGCACCGGCGCGATTATGTCCGTGCCTGCCCACGACCAGCGTGACTTCGAATTTGCCGGGAAGTACGGCCTGCCCATCCGGGTGGTGATCCAGGACCCGGAAAAGGGCCTCGTTGCCGACAGCATGCAGCAGGCCTATGTCGAGGACGGCATTCTGGCGAACTCCGGAACATTCAACGATCTTCCGAACGGCGCGGCGAAGGAAAAGATCGCCGACTATGTCGAAGAGAAAAAAATCGGAAAACGCACGAAGAACTGGCGGCTCCGCGATTGGGGCATCTCGCGCCAGCGCTACTGGGGCACGCCGATCCCGATCATCTACTGCGACGCCTGCGGGACCGTTCCTGTTCCCGACAGCCAGCTTCCGGTCAGACTACCCATGGATGTGGAGTTTACGGGCAAGGGACAGTCTCCGCTGAAGGAGTCCACGTCATTCAGAGAGACAACCTGCCCCTCGTGCGGAGGCGCAGCGCGGCGCGAGACGGACACCATGGACACCTTCGTGGATTCGTCGTGGTATTTTCTTCGCTACTGCTCGCCGAAGGAGGACAGGGCGCCTTTTGATAAAAAGGCTGCCGGATACTGGATGAGCGTGGACCAGTACATCGGCGGCATCGAGCATGCCGTGCTCCACCTGTTGTACGCCCGGTTCTTTACGAAGGTGATCCGCGACCTCGGGCTTTTTGACGGTGATGAGCCGTTTCAGAATCTGCTCACGCAGGGCATGGTGATCAAGGACGGCGCCAAAATGAGCAAGTCCAAGGGGAACGTCGTGGATCCCGACTTCATCCTGACCAAGTACGGCGCGGACACGGCCCGGCTTTTCTCGCTGTTCGCGGCGCCGCCGGAACGCGATCTCGAATGGAGCGACCAGGGCGTGGACGGCGCGTACCGGTTCCTGCACCGCGTCTGGGCGATCGTTTACAGGCACAGCCGGGACGTTCTGGATGTCAAGCCGGCCGGGGCCGAGGCCCGGGGGGACAGGCTTTACCGCAAGACCCACCTCACGATCAAGAAGGTTACCGAAGATATTGAGCGCGAGTTCCACTTTAACACGGCTATTTCGGCGCTTATGGAGATGGTGAACGAGATGTATGACTATACAGCAGGCGGCGTGAGCACCGACCGGCAACGGACCGTGCTGCGGTCCGCCATCGACGCCCTGACGCTTTTGATCTCGCCCTTTGCACCGCACTTCGCAGAGGAGCTTTGGGCCTCGATGGGCCACCCTGCGCACATTGCGAATGAACCATGGCCGCGACACGACCCGGAAGCCATCATAGCATCGGAAGTGACGATCATCGTTCAGGTAAACGGCAAGGTCAGGAGCAAATTGACGCTGCCTGCGGGCACTTCCGATAAAGACGCAGAAGCCGCGGCGCTGGCCGATCCCAAGGTCAAGGAGTTTACCCGCGGCAACCCGCCGAAAAAGGTTATCGTCGTTCAAGGCAAGCTCGTGAATGTTGTTGTGTAGGATGAAGAGAAAGTTTTACAATTGTATATGACCTTTCAAGCCTTTTTATTAAAACAGGCCGCTTCGCGCCGACGATGGATGCACATGCGGTTTGCACTGTCGCTTGTTGTCGGTTTGCTCGCGTTCGTTCCCTCCTGCGGTTACCATTTCAGCTCTGTTGACGGCGTCGTTCCTCAAGGCGCGAAAAGCATCGCGATACCAGTGTTCATCAACGGCACCATGGAGCCTTATGTTGATGTAGAGGTCACGAAAGCCGTCGTGGAGGAGTTCCTCACCGATGGCAGGCTCAAGGTGGTAAGCGTCGAAAACGCAGACCTCGTGCTCAGAGGACGGGTGACCAAGTTCGAAATGGCGCCTCTCTCCTATACAGCTGCTTCCTACGTGCAGTCCTACAATGTTACTATCGGCATAAGTTTGAGCCTTGTAGACAACAAAACGCAGAAAGTCCTCCTGCAGGATGTCGGCCTCGGCTCGGTTTTTAACTCCATCTACGCAGTTGCCATAGGGGACATCTCTCAGACGAAGATAGCAAAAGATGGAGCTATGAAGAAAGCGTGCAAGGACCTCGCTTCTTCGCTGCGGAGCAGAGTGTTGGACGGATTCTAACGGGAAGTACAGAGCGAAGTTGAAGTTCAGCAGAGATCCTGATGGCGTTTAAGGATGCATGATGAAATATCTTGAGCTGGTATCCAGCCTGAAGCAGCGGAAGGTCCTCCCTCTCTATTTATTCTTTGGAGAAGAGGAGTTCCTGATCCAGGAGGCCCTTGACCTCATCATCGAAACGGTGGTTGAGCCGGGGGCTCGGGATTTTAATTTTAACGCGCTCTACTGCCGCGACACCTCAGCCTCAGATATCGTCAACCTTGCACAGACGCTCCCGTTCATGTCGGAAAAGCGTCTGGTGATCGCGAAAGAGATCGATGCGTTCAAGGCCGCCGACCTTGAAGAGCTCGCGCCCTATCTGCACGACCCGTCGCCGAGCACCTGTCTCGTTCTCGTCTCGAACCAGGGACGATACGAAAAAAAGGCCATCACCTCCGCTGTCGAGGCCCATGGCGGGGTCATACGCTTTTATCCGCTGCTCGAGCGCGAGATCGTGGGCTGGATCGAGACGCGCGCCAAGTTACTCGGCGTGACCATCCAGCATGACGCGGCCCAGTATCTCTGGCAGACCGTCGGAAGCGACCTCCAGAAGATCAAGAATGAACTCGAGAAGGTAAAAATATACCTGCATGAAAGAAAGTCGATCACCTTTGATGACGTGAAGACCGTGGTGGGAGACTTCCGGGAATACAGCTCTTTTGACCTTGCAGCGGCGCTGGGCCAGAGGAACCGGGAAAAAGCGCTCCTGATCCTTTCACGGCTGCTGCAGGAGGGGGAGGCGCCCGTGGGGCTGCTCGGATCCATAGCATGGAACTTCCGGCGGTTGCTGCAGGCAAAAGCCATGGAGGCGGCGGGAACCGGGTCTGATGATATTATGAAAAAACTGAGGGTGATCTTTCACCAGGCCGGCTTGTTCAAGGAGCAGATGCGGCGCTATTCCCTGGAGGAGCTGCGCGAGGCATTTTCGGTGATGCTGGCAACGGACCGGGCGCTGAAATCGAGCGGTTTGCATGGACGGCTGGTGCTGGAGCGGATGATTCTGAAGCTCTGCGGGGTGGAGCAGAGAGCATAGGGCATGGAGCAGGGAGTGAAGTCCTTTGCCCTATGCGCTATGCTCAATGCGCACTAGACGCTTTTACGCTGCGCCGATCTTGCTGACCGTCGCTGACAGGCGCGAGATCTTTCGTGAAGCAGTGCTCCTGTGCAGGATGCCCTGGGATGCAGCCTTGTCATAGGCCTTCATGGCTTTGACGAGAGCTTCCTTTGCCGCATCAGCCTTCTTCTCCGCCGCAGCCTGCTCGACCTTCTTTGCAACGGTCTTGAGCGCGGACCTTACGGATTTATTGACCAGCTGCTGCTTGTCGGCCTGTCTCTGCCTTTTGATCACTGATTTGTGGATTGCCACTGCGTGCCTCCTTGGGGTTAAAAACAGCTTATTCTTTTAACACAAATAGCCTCCGGGTGTCAAGAAAAAAACCTTTTCTTACCGGCTGTTTTCTGATACAGTGTGCCCTTATTTCCCGTTTTTGTGAGGTAAATCAGGATGTCCGAACAAGTTAGGGTCGCCAAGGCAGCAGGCATCGTCGGGGGGGCAACGCTGGTCTCCCGGGTGCTGGGGTATATTCGGGACATGGTCATGTCCTGGGCCTTTGGTACCGGCCTGGCAGCCGATGCCTTCTATATGGCCTACCGGATCCCGAACCTCCTGCGCGAGCTGCTCGCCGAAGGATCCATGTCCGCGGCGTTCATCCCGGTCTTTACCGAGACGCTCACCAAAGAATCGAAGGAGAGCGCACTCCATCTTGCCAATGCAGTCTTTGCCCGGTTGCTCGTAATCCTTATCGTCCTGACCGGCCTCGGGATCATATTCGCACCCTACGTGGTCAACGTTATCGCGTACGGCTGGATGCACAAGGCTGAATATCATGATAAGTACCTCCTGGGGATAACGCTCACAAGGATCATGTTCCCCTACCTTCTGTTCATCGGTCTCGCGGCGCTTGCCATGGGCATACTCAATTCACTTCGTTATTTCCTAACTCCCGCGCTATCGCCGGTGATGCTGAATGTGATGACCATCAGTGCGGTGGTTTTGAGCATACGGTTCATGACCCAGCCTATCATTGGTGTCGCCGTCGGCGTGGTTTTGGGCGGGATGTGCCAGTTCCTGATCCAGGTGCCTGCTCTCCAAAAACAGGGGATGAGGATGCGGCCCGAGTTCAAGCCGAGCCACCCGGGCGTCAAGAAGATCGGACGCTTGATCCTGCCGGTGATACTGAGTTCCTCTGTGAATCAGCTCAATATTGTCGTCACAAGCATCTTTGCGTCGTTCCTCGCGACCGGAAGCATAGCTTCCCTGTACTATGGTATGCGTTTCGTCCACTTTCCCCTCGGTATCTTCGGCGTCGCCATCGCAACCGCGGTACTTCCGTCCATGTCGGCCCAGGCAGCGCGGCGTGAGATGGATGAGTTCCGGGAAACGTTCTCCTTCGGATTACGGCTGGTGTTTTTCATCATGTTTCCAGCCATGGCCGGGCTCATCACGCTCCGCATCCCGATCGTGAATCTCCTGCTCCAACATGGACATTTCGACCATAACTCGACCGAGGGTGTCGCGCTGGCCCTTTTGTGCTATGCCGTCGGGCTCTGGGCCTTTGCAGGGGTCCGCATCGTGGTCCAGGCGTTTTATGCGCTGCAGGACACAAGAACGCCGGTTGTCATCGCGCTCGTTTCGTTCTGTTCGAACATCCTGCTCAGCGCCTTCTTCGTCTTCAAGACGCCGCTCGCCCACGGCGGCCTCGCGCTCGCCGTGTCGCTCTCGGCGATGCTGAATATCAGCCTGCTCACCATTCAGCTCAGGAAAAAGATCGGCAGGATCGATGCCGGCCGCATCCTGCGGTCCCTGCTGAAAATTATACCCGCG
>JAJXTW010000200.1 GCA_021783455.1 Nitrospirota bacterium
TGAACCCGCTCCAGTTCCTGCGAAAGAGCGAGACCCCCCGCATCAGGGAGAATTACGTTAAATTCCGGTATCCCGCGAACGCTTACACCTACCTGGGCTACAACCTGTTGAGCCCCCTCTTCGACAACGTCAGGGTCCGGCAGGCGCTCTCCTATGCCATCGACCGCCAGGGAATCATCGACGGCATCCTCCTCGGCCTCGGCAGGCCCTGCACCGGCCCCTTTTCGTACGTGTCCTGGGCCTACAACCCGAAGGCAAAAAGTTATGCCTACGATCCCGAACGTGCCCGCCGCATGCTTGCCCAGGCAGGCTGGAAAGACAGGAACGGCGACGGCGTGCTCGAAAAGAACGGCAAGCCGTTCCGGTTCACAATCATGACGAACCAGGGGAACACCGAGCGCATTCGCACCGCCGAGATCATCCAGCAGAATTTGAAGGCCGTGGGCATCGTCGTCGATATCCGTGTCATGGAATGGCAGGCGTTCCTCGAACAGATCGACAAGCGGTCCTTTGACGCCATCATTCTCGGATGGAGCATGGGCCGCGACCCGGACCTTTACGACATCTGGCATTCAAGCAAAACAAAAAAAGGGGAATATAATTTTATCAGCTACAAAAATCCCGTGGTCGACCGGCTGCTCGTCGAAGGCCGGCGCACCTTCGATATGAGAAAACGGAAAAAAATTTACTACCGTATTCACGCGATCCTGGCCGAAGAGCAACCCTACGCCTTCCTCTATGTGCCGGACGCGACGCCGATCGTGCACAAGCGGTTCAAGGGCATCAAAGTCGAGCCGCTCGGCATCATGTACAATTTCATCCACTGGTACGTGCCGAAAGACCCGAAAGAATGGTAATGTTCCGACAGTTCATAGTTCAAAGTACGGAGTTCAGCGTTTGGGGGACTTTTACTTTGAACTTTGAACGCTGAACTTTGACTCTAAAAAATGTCTATCATCACTGTTAACAACCTTACCAAGAAGTTCAAGTCGCTGACCGCCGTAGACGGCATTTCCTTCGCGGTCAACGAGGGCGAGGTCTTCGGCTTCCTCGGTCCGAACGGCGCCGGCAAAACCACGACCATCAACATTCTTTGCACGCTGCTCTCGCCGTCGTCAGGTCGGGCGGAGATCGCGGGATTTGACTGCGCGAAAGACCCCGATCAGGTGCGCACGTCCATCGGCCTCATATTCCAGGACACCACGCTCGATGTGGGGCTTACCGCCTACGAAAACCTGAAGTTCCACGCCTACCTGTACAACCTTGACCGACGCCTTGCGGAGAAGAGGATCGACGAGATGCTTGCGGTGGTCGAGCTGCAGACCCGGAAACACGATCTTGTCAAAAATTTTTCCGGGGGCATGAAACGCCGGCTGGAGATCGCGCGCGGCCTTCTCCACTACCCGCGGGTGCTGTTTTTGGACGAGCCCACGATCGGCCTTGACCCGCAAACGCGAAACACCATCTGGGATTTCATCAACACGCTCAGGAGCAAGGAAAAGATCACCGTGTTCATGACCACCCACTACATGGAGGAGGCCGAGAACTGCGGCCGCATCGCCATCATCGACCACGGCAGGATCATCGCCCTGGACACGCCGGCAAAGCTCAAACAGATGGTCCACGGCGATGTTATCCACGTCATAACTACCGACAACCAGCGCGCACTCGCCGAGATTCAGAAAACCTTCAGTCTGGCTGCGCGCGAGGAGAACGGCGGGCTGGTCCTCGAAACGGAGAAGGGCGACGAATTCATCCCCAAACTGCTTCATTCCCTGACCATGCAAACCTTGTCGGTGAGCCTCAAAAAACCGACCTTGAACGACGTGTTCCTGAAGCTTACCGGCAGGACTATCAGGGACGATGTCGTTGCCGACAGCAAGGAAGTCACGCGCGAGTTTGTCAGGAGCCACCGGAGGGCGCAGCGATGATCCAGCTCCGGCCGATCTACGTCATCTGCATGCGCGAATTCATCAAGTTTTTCCGTGAAAAAAGCCGCCTGCTCGGTACGCTCGCCCGTCCCGTGCTCTGGCTTTTTGTCGTCGGCAACGGGATGGGCTCGCTCATCAGGCCCCGGGCGGGGTTTTCCTATATCCAGTTCATCTTCCCCGGCATGATCGGCATGACCATCCTCTTTTCGTCGATTTTCTCGTCCATCTCGATCGTGTGGGACCGCGAGTTCGGGTTCATGAAAGAGATGCTTGTTGCGCCCATTTCGCGGCTCTCGATCGTCATCGGCAAGACGCTTTCCGGCACGCTGATCTCGGTCGCCCAGGCGGTTATTATCCTGGTCTTCATTCCCTTCCTGGGAATTCATCTGACGATCAGGCAGTTTTTCGAGGTCGTTGCCGTGTCCATGCTCGTCTCGTTCTGCATCACGTCGCTCGGCATCCTGATTGCCGCCAGGCTCACTTCCTTTGACGGGTTCAATATCATCATGAACTTTCTCGTGATGCCCATGCTGTTTCTCTCCGGCGCCATGTACCCCGTCACCTCCATGCCGCCTGCCCTGCGGCATCTCACGCTGATCAACCCCCTCACGTACGGAATAGACGCGCTCAAGCATATCCTGCTCAGGAACGGCACGCCGCCGCTCGGACCGGAGTTCCCGCTCCTTCTCGACCTCTTCATTGTTGCCGTCATATCCGTTGTTATGCTCACCTTCGCGGCGCTGTCGTTCAGGAGAAAGGAGTAACAACGGCTGCTCTTTCATGACGGCATGCTGAACAGGATGGCATGTTTCCAGTGGAAATGAGCAGCTCATTGTCTTAACATGGTGCAGGAAAATAAACAAAAAAGGGGCTCGTTATGAATGACCATGCCAAAAACCTTCTTGCTTCGCCCAGTTGACCGCCGTCAGGCGGCGCCGGAGGTTGCCGACAGGATGCGGGAAAAATAGCTGGTGGATTTTCCTCTCAAGAGAGGGAAAAGATCAGAAATGCCATACGGAGTAAATACGCTGAAGTATCCGTTTCGGCAGCGGGAAAGTTTCAATATCCCACAGGTAAGGATGGCGCTGAGGCTTTAGGGTACGATCCTGACCTTAGAGAAAGCGCGCATGCACGATTTTTCGAATCCTATTGCGGGGTAGGAAATCCATTCTCTCTCGGAAAAATTCTGCCGGGAGACGTCGTGCTCGACTTTGGGTGCGGAGCAGGTTTCGATCTCTTTGTCGCAAGTAAACTCGTGGGTGAACGCGGACGGGTCTGCGGGATAGATTTGACGGAAGACATGGCAACGCGGGCCAGAGAGAACCTCGCTCTCGCGGGCATTGCAAACTTCGAGATCAAAAAAGTTGATTCGGAAACCATCCCCTACCATGATCATGACTTTGATGCCGTGATATCGAACGGCGTCATCAATCTTTCCCCATGCAAGCAGACCGCCTTCACTGAGATCTACCGCGTCATAAAGCCGGGCGGCAGACTCCAGTTCGCAGATGTAATCCTGGAAAACGATTTGCCGGCATCCCTGGCTGGAAACGCTGAGGCGTGGTCGCAATGAATAGGCGGCGCGGTCCCGGTTCGGGATCAGGTCGGGTTGCTGGAGGAAGCGGGCTTCAAGGAAGTTGAATACAGAGGAATAACCGGCTTTCGTACGTCACCCTACACCGTGGGCGCCTTGTTCCGGGCGAACAAGAGAACCCGTTAGCAGCCGCACCCCGGCGCAGGCCCCCTGAAATACTACCGTGCCGGAGCAGCAGCCTTCTTTGCTTCACCGTTATTTTCGTCTTTGTTCTCTTTTTTCTCTTCGCTTTTGTCCGACGCTGTCAGCTTCTTCGACATTTCCCTGAGCCGCTTGTCCACCAGAAAGTTCACCGAGCCATCAGGATACGAGCCGTCTTCCTTCCGTTCCCCGGCCGGAAGCCCCATCAGGAGTTCCAATGCCTCGTTCACGGTCCTGACGGAATAGATATGGAACTTGCCGTCTTTTACCGCGTCAACCACTTCCCTCTTGAGCATCAGGTTCTTTACGTTGCTCTGCGGGATGATCACCCCCTGGTCGCCTGTTAACCCGCGGTTTTTGCATACGCTGAAGAACCCCTCGATCTTTTCGTTCACGCCGCCGATGGGCTGGATCTCGCCTTTCTGGTTGATTGATCCGGTAATGGCGAGGTTCTGCTTGACGGGCACTTCGGAAATACCCGAGATGAGGGCGATCAATTCCGCCGTCGACGCGCTGTCGCCCTCCACTTCGCCGTAACTTTGTTCAAAAGCCAGGGTCGCGGACAGGGAAAGCGTTTTGTCTCGCGCATACGTGCCGCCGAGATATCCCGAAAGGATGAGCACAGCCTTGTTGTAGATGCGGCCGGCGAGTTTGGATTCCCGCTCGATATCGACGACACCTGCTTTGCCGAGGTACACCCTGCTGGTAATACGCGACGGTTTGCCGAAATAAAAATCGCCGATATCGTACACCGACAAACCGTTCACCTGCGCGACCACAGAGCCGGTGACATCGACCATGAGCGTTCCTTCGGCGAACATTTCCTGGATGCGCTCGTCGATCAGGTTCGCGCGGTAAATCTTTTCATTCAGCGCCTTATCTACGTGCTCGCCCAGCACGGCAGCGCTTCCTGCTTGCGATGCCCAGTACGACGACTCGCGCACGAGGTCGGAGAGGTCGCTGAAACGCAGCGAGAGCTTGTTCTTTTTTTCGACCAGGCGGGAGGCATGCTCGACGATCCCCGCCACCGCGCTCCGGTCGAAGGGAAGAAGGCCGTCACTCTTCACCATGTTTGCGATAAAATGCGCGTAGCGTACTTTCTCATCCGTTGAACTCGTGGTCTGGGTGTCGAAGTCGGATTTGACCTTGAAGATATCCTTGAAGTCCTCATCATAATTGTACAGAAGGTAATAGAGCCGGGGGCTTCCGAGCATGATGATCTTCAGCGCTACGGGAATGGGCTCGGGTTTGATGCCGCCTGCACCGAAACCGTACAACTCGGTGACGTCCTCGATCTTCACTTCGTTCTTTTTGATGATCCGCTTGAGCGCGTCCCACGAGAAGGGGTTCCGGAGCACGTCCAGGGCATTCACCAGCAGATATCCGCCGTTCGCCTGGAGCAACGCCCCCGACCGGATCATGGTAAAGTTCGTGTAGAAGGCCCCGAACCGCGCCTTGCGCTCGATGCGGCCCACAAGATTGTTGTAGGTGGGGTTTATCTCTTCGATCACCGGACCGCCCTTGGTCTCGGAATTATCGACAATGAGGTTGACCTTGTAGCGCTCCAGAAAGCTCCCTTTGTCCATGCCCTCGATCTGGAAGGGCATCTCCGGCGTCTGCCCCAGGAATTCCCGCAGATTGCCCAGGATGTCTTCCTCTACCTCGCCCAGGAACTCCGGGATGCGCGGGTTGGCCCCGTATTTTTCCCTCAGATCATCGAGCTGGTGGCCCATGGAGAAATGGGCGACGCGCCGGTTTAACTCATGGACTTTTTCATGGGCTTCCTTGTCGAGCTGGCGGGCCTTGGCAAGAAAATCGCGTATCTCGGAATCAACTTTTTTCTCGTGTTCCTCGAGTTCGCGCTTCTGTTCCGCGGACAGGCTGTCGAGTTCCTGCGGCTGGAGCGGCTTGCCCTTCCAG
>JAJXTW010000201.1 GCA_021783455.1 Nitrospirota bacterium
AAGACATCAACGGATTTCATGCCCGGAATTGCCAGGAACTTGCGCCGCATATCGTCCTCGATCTGCCACATGGTCCGCTTGCGGTGAAACCGGTCCACGAGGTTGATCGTGATGTTCCCCTGCTGCGGGTTCTTGCCGCTGCCGAAGGAGACCACCGACGGCTCCGAGCCGAGCGTGGAACTGATCGCGACCACCCCCTCCTCGCCCCTGATGATTTCCTCCATCCGGGTGAGAATCGCGTTGGTCTGGGCCAGCGAGGAATTGCTGTCCGCCTCGAAGTTGATCTTGACGATGCCGGTGTCCATGGGCGGCATGACGTCCTGGCCAATCAAGGGCTTCACGAACTTGCCGCTGATCACGAGGACAACGAAGGCCGCGGCTATGAAGACTGCGCGGTGCCGCAGGGCGAAGTCGAGGGAATTGCCGAAGAAATCGCGGATCGCGCCGACGAAGCGGTCGCTCCCTTGTTTGATGAACGCCTCGAACCGGTTTTCCCGCGCCTCTTTCTTCAGGATGTACGGGGCCAGGATCGGGATGATCGTGACCGATACGACGTAGGAAGCGATCAGGGCGATCGTGAGCGAGAGCGACAGGGGCCGCAGCACCGTCTGGACATAGCCGCCGATGAAGATGATCGGCACCAGCACGACCACCGTGGCATAGGTTCCCGAGAAGATGGCGAGCATGACCTCCTCGGTCCCTCCCGCCACCAGTTCGACCAGATCCTTTTTGGATTCATGGTAGTGCCGTTCTATGTTCTCGATCACCACGATGGCGTCGTCCAGAAGCATGCCCACGGCGAGAATGACGCCGGTAAGCGTGACCATATGGAACTCGAACCCGAAGAGCCACATCACCGCGAAGGTGATGAGATAGGTGAAGGGTATCGAAATAGCGCAGAGGAGCATCGTCCGCAGGTTGCCGAGGAACAGGAAGATGACGATGACCGTAATGATGATTGCGTCCCGGAGCGCCCCGAGCATGTTGTCGACGCTCCGTTCAATCAGGTCCTTCTGCGTATAGCTGACCGCGAAGTCGATGAAGGGATATTTTTTCTCGAGCGTGGGGAGGTCGGCCATTGCGGACTGGACGGCATCGAGGGTGTGTCCGTTCTGTGCCCGCAGGATGTTGATCCCGATCGCCTCCTTTCCGTTGCCGTGGTAAGCCGACTGCGGCTCCTGGACCCCGGCCGTGATCCGCGCCACGTCGCGCAAATGGACCGTGCCGCCCTCCTTGCGGCTGATCACCAGGTCGTTCAACTCCTCCGGCTCTTTGACCTCGCCGGCGGTCTTGAAGAGGTACTGTCCTTCCTTTCGGATAATGAGCCCCTGGGGAATGTTCTGGTTCTGGGCCGTAAGCGCGCCGAGCACGTCTCCCATGCCGACCCCAAAGCGGCTGAGCCGGTCCTGATCGATCGAAACACCCACCTCCGGCTGATTCGCGCCGAAGACTTCCACGTTGGCCACATTGGGAAGCCGCAGCAGTTCCTCTTTGATCTGGTTGTCGGCCAGTTCGCGGATCTTGCGGAGATCGACAGGATAACCCGCCTTGGGCGAGAGGGCCAGCGTCATCGTCGGCTGGGTGGCCTGGCTGATCTTGAATATCTGAGGCGGCCGGATTCCCTGCGGCAGCCGCGCGATCACTTTGCTCAGAGCGTTGGCCACGTCGGTGGCCGCGGCATCCAGCCCTTTATCGTATTCAAATTCGGCAAGCACCACCGAGACCTCGTCCTTGGACGTCGAGGTGACCCGCCGCACCATGTCGAGGGTGGAAAGCTCCTTTTCGATGGGCCGGGTGATGTCCGACTCCACATCGGTGGATGCAGCTCCCGGCATAACGGTGATCACGCTGATTTGCGGGCGGTCGGTGTCCGGGAACAGGTTGAAAGGCATCCGGTGGTAGCCGATGACGCCCACCACGGAGAGAAGCAATACCGCGGAGAGCACCAGGTGCGGCTTGCGGACGTACTGTTCGACGAATTTCATGGCTTGCCTCCGGCAGGAATCGTTTTGCTGTCAGCTCCTTGGGCTGACGCAACTTTTTTACCTTGTTCCGACAGGGTCACTTTGCCGCCTTCAACCAGCGTGAGAAGTTTGTTCTCCTGGGCCACTGCCACCTGATCGCCTGGCGCCACCTCGCCGCTGATCGCCGCCCTGCCGTTCCCCATCCCGAGCAGCGTGATTGGCATGATGTGGACCGCGCCGTCTTTCACTTGATACACCGATGCACCCTGGTCGGCCTTCACTACGGCCTGATCCGGAACGATCAGTCCCTTGACCCGCTTTGTGACCAGGTCGAACCCGACGGTAGAGGCAGAGGGAAGGTTGAAGGGCGATGTTCCGGTCAGCACTTCCACGGTTGCCAGCATGTTTTTGCCCAGCGCCGGGTAGACCCGATTGACGGTTGTTTCGATGCGCCGTTCGCCGCTCGTCAGGTAGACGCAGGTGCCCCTGCGTATTTCGGCAAGGTCCTCCTGAGGCACCTGGGCCAGGACCTTGTAGGGCGATGTCTTCTCGATGGTCAGGATAGGTTTGCCCGGAACCGCCAGATCTCCGGGCTCGCTCCACCGTTTGGAAACAATGCCTGAGAAGGGTGCGGTGATGTGGGCGTAACCGGCCTGGGTCCTGGCCACGGCGCTGTTCATGGAGAGCCCCTTGATGCTCTCTTCATAGGCATCCATGGTCGCCTTAACGCCGTCCAATGTCGCGCGAGACCGCTCCAGCGCTTCCTGCGAAATCGCCCCGATCTTGAGCAGGGCCACATCCCGCTCATACACGGACTTCTGTGTCTCGTAGGCGCTTTTCGCTCCTGCCAGTTTCTGCTGCGTTGCCAGCACTTCGGCATGCACTGCCGTGGACCGGTCCACCAGTTCCCGGTCGTCGATGACCACGATCTCCTCGCCTTTCCGAACGGTGTCGCCTTCACGCTTCAGGATGCTCAGGATATTTCCCGAAATGCGCGCGGAAACGTCGCTTCTGGTGAACGGTTCTATGCTCCCCAGGTAGTGAGCTGTTATTTCCAACGACCCCTTCTCCGCCGAAGCGACCTGCACGGCCGGGGGAACGACCTGAGGTTTGGGCAGGGCCGCGATCTTTCGCGCCTTGAATACAACGACAGCCGCACCGGCAATCATCACGATGCAGACAACAGCGATGAGCATATTCCTTTTCATTTGAGATACTCCTCCAAAGTGCCGGTCGCCTTGCGGTAAGCGACGACGGCCGCGTTATAATCGTAAAGGGCCTGGGTATAATTCGCCACGGCCGTAATGTCGGCAGCCTGCGCAAGAAGCAGGTCAACCATCGCGCCGGCGCCGAGCCTGTACTTCTCCTGCTCGATGCGGAACGACTCGTCGGCCTGCTCCACGACCCGTTCGGCCGTTGTCACCCGGCTCCTGCTGTCCGCGAGCGAAGAAGAGGACGTTTCGATATCGAGCCTGAGCTGGTTATCGACGGTTTTGAGCCGCTCTTCTGCCCGAAGCTGGAGAAGCCGTTCGCGGGCGCGATCAGCGTAGAGCGACCGGTCGAAAAGAGGGATGCTCAGCGTGGCTCCGACAAACCAACTCCCCTGGTCGTATCGCGGGTTGAAGCCGTATTGGTCTTGATATCCCGCAAAGGCGTTTACCGCGGGCAGCATTTTTCCTGTTGCGATTTTTTTGCTCAAATTCGCCTCCTCGACACCGGCGCGGGCGATCATATACTCCGGCCTGCCGGCATGCGCCGCGGCCAGGGCGCCGCTCAAGTCGGCGGTCAGGGCCGGCGCCGCGAGCGGACCGGCAAGCTCCGGGACCCCGGGCGAAGCCTCCGGCTTTGCTCCCATCAGGAACCGGAGCGTCGCCGCCAGCGTCTTGAGCGATTCGTCCAGCGTGAGGAGCCGCTGCTGCTCATTGGCGAGTTGCACCTCCACCTTCAAAAGATCGACGCGGGCGGTCCTCCCCACCTTGAGAAGAATTTGCGCGTTCTTGTGCTGCTCTTCGAGGGCGTTCACCGACGCCTGCGATGCTTCCCGGAGTTTTTGGAATTGAAGGATCTTGTTGTAGGTATTCACGGTGTTCGCTATAAGCTCGTAGCGGGTGAAGGAAGACCCTTGTTCCTGAATGTTCCTTCTGATCTTTGCCAGGTCGACGCCGTTCACGATCTGCCCCCCCTGGTAGAGGGGGACGGTCATCTGAGCCGACCACGAGGCGTAGTAGTCGCTGAAGCGGGCCGGAACCGTCGTTGATTGCGCGGGGATGTACGGTACGGGATATTCAAGCTCGGTGACGTTCGCGTTGAGCGAAAGCCGGGGGTAATGCTTTCCCGAGGCGCTCGCGACCCCCTGTTCTCCGGCTTCCACGTTCAGCCGAGCTTCGGCCACGGCCGGGTTGTTGCTTAAAGCATTGGTGAGGCATTCCTTGAGAGTGAGGGGCTCGCCGTAAGCAGCAAGGGGAATTTGTATCAGCAAAGCAAGATGGAGCAAAATAGCGTATGAACGCATAGAAACACCTCTTAGTACGTTGCGCAGCGCAGAAAGTATTCGGGCGCCGTCCGCCTGAATGATTAAACCAATCCCCAGGCCATCTTCGCAGCTATGGCATAGAGCACGATACCTATGACCTTCTTTACCTGCCCGGCGTCGAGCTTCTTATGCATGAGCCATGAACCCAGGACCGCGCCTGCGATTGATCCGACTGCGGCGAACGCCAGCAGGTTCCAGTTGATGCTGCCCATGGCCGCGTGGCCGAAGAAGCCTGAGAGCGAGGCGAACACGACGATAAATGCCGTGGTGGCCGACGCCTTTTTGGGATCGATGCCGAGCCACACGAGCGCAGGAACGATGAAATTCCCGCCGCCGACTCCCAAAAGTCCTCCGAGATACCCTGCGCCGATTCCGAGACTGATGCCGGTCTTGAGTTCTTTCCCGCCCGATGCCTCTCCCTCCTCTTTCTTCTTTGGCTTGTAAAACAGCATCATCGATGCCGCGAAGACAAGAAAGAATACAAAAAGCAGAATAAGCACATTCTTCGGAAAGTACCTCGTTGAGTATGCTCCCAAAGGAGAAAAGACGATGGCAAGCACGATGATAGGCAAGGCCGTGCGGAAAAGGACGAGTTTGTAGCGGATATAGTTGGCCGAAGCAAAGGTCATGCTGATGGCGTTCAACAGCAAGCCGATGGCCATAGCCTCAGTGAGCGGGACGCCGAGCCAGTAGAATGTGGGAATTACGATGAAGGCCGAGCCCACGCCCGCGATGGTCAGGACTGTGGTGAAGACGAATACGAGGACGGCCGCTGCTGCATTGATGGTAAGCATGACAAGTCTCCTTTTATGCCGGACCGTACCCGCACAGAACTGCTCGCCTCAAAGAAGGCAAAGAGCGCAGAGAAAAAAGAACCCTCTGACGAACAGGAATACTCTCCGTTCTCTGCGACCTCTGCTGTAAGTTTTACTTTCTGCGCGCTGGGTACGACAGGCTTCCCTATTTCCCGTGCTCAGCGCAGGGAATGCAAAGAAGCCGTCCGTCAGGAGCCTTTGTCAATTTATCGGTGAATACCGCCTCTCCGCATTTCG
>JAJXTW010000202.1 GCA_021783455.1 Nitrospirota bacterium
CAATTGCATATAGCACCTCCAAGGTTGGAATGGGACTTCTTTCCTTGAAAGCATACCAGAGTGTCAATGCACTCTGGTATGCTGAGGTGCCTTCATATGATTATCAAATGCCGTTTTTAGGATTATTTCTCCTGATACCCCAAACGTGTGGCAAAATCCGCTTACCTGGGGTATGCTGCTCCCGTGAATCCACTTCCCATCGATGCCATTCTGCCCGAATTGAACGAGGCGGTAAAAACGAGCCCGTCGGTCATTCTCCATGCGCCGCCCGGGGCAGGCAAGACTACCCGCGTTCCGCTCGCGCTGCTCGAAATGATCCCGCCGCAGCAGGGGCGCATCGTCATGCTCGAACCACGGAGGATCGCCGCTGTATCGGCTGCGCGATGGATGGCGAAAGCCCTTGGCGAGGAAGCGGGAGATACCGTCGGCTATGCCATTCGTTTCGATGCAAGGAGGTCCGAACGGACCCGTATCGAGGTCGTCACCGAGGGTATTCTCACCCGCCGCATCCAGTCAGCCCCCGGCCTCGAAGGCACGGCCATGGTCATCTTCGACGAGTTTCATGAACGAAGCATTCACGCCGATCTTGCCTTGGCGCTCTGTCTCGATGTCCGCAAAGGACTGCGGAACGATCTGAAAATCCTGATCATGTCCGCGACCCTCGACTGCGGCCCCATCGCTACGCTGCTTGACAAGGCGCCGTTGATTACTTCGGCCGGCAGGGCTTTTCCCGTAGAGGAACGGTATCTCGACGATAAATCCGGACCGCTTCCCGCCCGGGTCGTCGGCGCAATCCGGGCCGCCTTGCAAGAGACCGAGGGAGACATCCTCGTCTTCCTTCCCGGGTCAGGGGAAATCCGGGCCTGCGCAAAAGAGTTGCGGGAGCGGTTGGACGTAAACAACGAAGGCATTTCTTTGCACGCGCTCTACGGCGATCTCCCGTTCGAGGAGCAGGAACGCGCCATCCTGCCTTCCCGGGACAGGCGGAAGATCGTGCTTGCCACGAACATCGCGGAGACGAGCCTCACGATCGAAGGCGTTCATGTCGTCATCGACAGCGGTCTGACGCGCATGCTTCGCTACGATCCGTCGACGGGCATGAACCGGCTTGTGACCGTGCCGGTTTCCCGGGCCTCGGCTGAGCAGCGGAAAGGCAGGGCTGGTCGACTCGGCCGCGGCGTATGCTACCGTCTCTACAACAGCCACGACCTTCAAAGCCTGCCTCCTTTTACCCAGCCCGAGATCCTGGTCTCCGACCTTTCCCAGCTCGTGCTTGAACTCGCCGTCTGGGGAGTCAAGGACGCGCAGGAACTTTCCTGGCTCGACAAGCCTCCAGCCGCGGCCTGGGAATCCGGCGGAAAGTTCCTGCAGGACCTGGGCGCTCTCGATTGGTCCGGCTCGGTCACTGCCGTGGGCAGGGAAATGGCCCGCTTTCCGCTTCATCCCCGGCTTGCACGTCTCCTCGTAAGGTCGCAGGAACTGGGTTCAGTACGTCTCGGCGCGGACCTCGCCGCAATCCTTACGGAGCGGGACCTGTTCCGGCACAGCGGCGCGGAACGCATGATCGATGACCCCGATATTTCGGAACGGGTTGAAGCCCTTCGACGCTGGCGCAACGGAAGCGAAGCAGGAGTGCGGGCGGACCCCTCCGCGCTTCGGGCTGTGGAAAGGACAGCGAAGCAGCTCCTGCGGCTGGTGTCCGTAACAGCCGTGGATGCCCGCCAGGACGGCCTTGACCACGAAGCGCTCTCCCGGCTCCTGCTCTCGGCGTTTCCGGACAGGATCTGCAAACGGCGCGAAGAAGGAGGGGGTTTTGTCCACGTCCAAGGGCGGGGAGTACGCCTCTCTCCCGGCAGCCACCTCGGCAGCAGTCCCTACATCATCGCTGTTGCCGTCGATGCGGGCGAGAAGTCCGAAGGATTTGTCCACATTGCCGCGCCAGTGACCGAAGAACTTATCCGGAGCGAGCTCGCAGATCGCATTGAGACGGTCAGACTTGTGGAATGGGACAGGAAGGAAAACAGGATAACGGCTGCCAGGGAAATGCGGTACGGGACCTTACTCCTTTCGAGAAAGCCTTTTACCCCGACAACGGAAGAGGCGGCGCCGATTCTCTGCGAAGCCGTTCGCACGGCTCCCGGCCTTCTTTCCTTCGGTAACGAGGCGCGCCAGTTTCAGGCAAGAGCGGCTTTGATGAAGAGATCATTTCCCGAAGAGACGTGGCCGGATCTTTCTGATGAAAGGCTGTTTCAGAGGCCCGAAGAATGGGTGCTGTCCTGGCTCGAGGGAATTCGCAGCGCCCAGGGGTTGAGCGGACTCAATGTTCTTTCGATGCTCAGGGCGCTTCTCTCGCCGGACCAGCAGTGGCTTCTGGAAAAACGCGCGCCGCTTACCCTCATCGTGCCGAGCGGTTCGCGCGTGAGGCTCGATTACGCATCGGGCGACGTGCCGGTCCTTGCCGTCAAAGTGCAGGAAATGTTCGGCCTGGCAGACACGCCAATCGTGGCAGACGGCCGGGTAAAGATCCTCTTGCACCTGCTCTCGCCGGCCCACAGGCCGGTCCAGATCACCCAGGACTTGAAGGGGTTCTGGAACAACTCCTACCAGCAGGTTAAAAAAGATTTAAAAGGTCGTTACCCCAAACATCCCTGGCCCGACGACCCCTGGAATGCCGCGCCCACCCGACGCGCGAAACCCCGGGGGAAGTGAAACAGGCACTGCGGAAATAATGACCCGCGAGTGCGACACGGGATCGACCTGAGCAGTTCATCTCGATGGATATCTAAGACAATCACGTTAGTCTTTCCGTGTCCTCGGACGAACAGCGCTCATTGTATAACAGAGGTGTTACTGGCCAGATTCACGGTCTCCCTCAACGTTCTCCGGCCCGTGTTCACGTATTCCATGGCTGCCTCGTGCCGGTCGGCAAGCTGCCACGCACGTTTATACAGGTGGTTGGGCTGTTTGACGATGATTCGGAACTTGCCCTTTTCATAGTTAATAGGCATGAATACTCCCGCCTCCCGCGCCAGAAGGTCCGCCTGAATGATCGCCCATTCGCTTCCTGTTGAGAAGCCTACTGTCTGTCCAACCGGGAAGCCGGCGGCAAAGCCCACAAGCAACAAAACGATTACGATCGTTATTCGAATTATGATCTTCATGGTCCCTCCTCTTCTTCAGCCCTCGCTGGTACGAAAGTCTTACATGGGGACTTTTTGCCTAAGCTGAAGAACTCAACGCATGCTTGCTTCAACACTTCTCTGTCTTTGCCTTACCTTATATGTAGCAATCACATTGCCAAAATTAAAGTGAATAAAAATAAAGGGTTTAAATAGTCTTCTTTAGGATTAAGCAGCGATGAGTTCATTCTGACTGGGCTATTTTGCTTTAATGGGTCAATTCACAGCTCTTGTTGTTGGCACGAAACAGGCAGAGAAAGAACTGCAGCGAAGTGATTAATTCTGTGTTTTCGGTGTGCTTTTGAATGGCATTTTGTTGTTCTGGCTCGGACGGGTCAGGCAACAGGAATGACAGGCTGACTCCGGGAAACTGTATGTTTTGCGTTCAGTCGAGCTGTACTAATTCTTCGAGCCGGTTGTGGGGGAGAGAACAAATAGCGGTATAAAAAAGGTGCGACGCAACGCCGCACCTTGCAAGGAGGAAGAGAAGCTTCGATTCTTTGTTACAGGGAAAGGAAGCGGTTCTGCAGCTCTAATACCCTGTCGAGATCCTCATACTCCAGAGCGCCCATACGTACCAGTATTTCTCCCAGCGGCTGCCTGCTGTACTTCTGGTGTTCAAGGGCAAAATCAAGATCCTGAGGCAGAATCATCTCGTCCACGACCAGCAGAGGTCCGATAGGCACTTTTTCTTTACTGCTGTTCACAAGCGTCGTTGCCAAGCTTTCCATAGAAGTAACCCCTTCCTGTTCATGGAGACAAATACACTGTTTTTATTGTTATAACAATATTTTAATGTTATTAAGCCCGTTTGTCAAGTAAAAATTGTAAATACAATAAAAAAAGTTTACTATAGGTATCGAAATGCCGTAACATATGGAAAAATTGATATAAATATACTTCGTTGCCAGGGAATAAATATAAGTTGCGGAACTGAGAATAGGGGATGCACGGCATGCTGTCGATATTGCAGTTGTTAGGGACGAGGCGGCAACGTTCCCGGATTATGACATCGGATTGGTCGTCTTTAGAGCGCGTATTTATGAAACCCCTTCTTTTTCGTCATGCCGGCTCCTGAGTGTCGTCTGCTTGTTTTGCACAGTGCATTTCCCCCGTGTATGCATTAGTAAAATTACCTTGACTTTATCGGCCTTTTATCGAATAATCGCCAAGCTTAATCACGATATCGGCATCCTCGCACTCATAATCTGAAGTATTATTCTCATTGCATAAACAAACTCTTTTTACAGTGCTTTCCATGACGGAACTCAATCATGATTATTACCGACTTACAACACGTTGATCAGCAGGTTCCCATGACGCCTGCTCTCAAGAAAGCGATTGATTTCCTGCGGCTGCGCGGCGTCAACGATCTTCCCGACGGCACGGTGGAGATCGATGGGACGAACGTGTTTGCCATTGTGCAGCGATATGATACGGTGAAGACCGATGTTCCGAAGTTCGAATATCACCAACAGTATATTGACGTCCAGTTCATCGCGTCGGGCGAGGAGGTCATCGGCTGGGCGCCCCGGGAGCGCATGCTGCTCACCGAGGCCTACGACGCAGGCAAGGACATCGCCTTCGGAACTGTGGGAAAAGGGAAATGGACTGCCGCGTATCTTCAGACAGGGCAGTTGGCCGTGCTTTTTCCCGAGGATGGCCATGCCCCAAAAAATGCGGCCGGCGCTGAATCGTCCGTCATGAAGATTGTGGTCAAGGTTGCCAGGTGAACAAGCGAGGCCGGGTACGAAGTTCAGAATGCAGTATGACATGTACCATGTACGAAATCCAATCTCCCTCATCGCGGTTATGATAAAATGTATCTATGAAGGACACCCCTGAAAATAATAATCCTGCGAACGGAAGCAAGCGGGAGACAGCCAATCAAGCAGGGGTAACAAAGCCCGCGGATTATTTGCGGGCAGCCAGAACCCACCTGCGAAACAACGAGCAGAAGAAGGCATTCGTCCTCCTGCAGCAGGCCGCTGTGCAGTTTCCTGACGAGCCGGTCATCCTCTCTTATTTCGGCTGTCTTCAGGCACTGGTGGATAAAAAATACCGGAGCGGGATAGAAACCTGCAAGAAGGCGTTTACGCTGATCAAGGGCAAAGAGATCGACGACGTTGAGAAGTTCTATCCGCTTTTCTATCTGAATCTCGGCAGGGCGTATCTCGCAGCGAAAAAAAAGCAGGACGCGATCAACGCCTTTACCAGCGGGCTCAAGTACGACCGGGGCTACAGCGAACTCCTGAAGGAATTACGAGGGTTGGGGGTGAGGAAACAACCTCCGATCCCGCTCCTCGGCCGGTCGAACCCGATCAATAAGTATATTGGCCTGTTGCTGCACAAGGACAGCAAAA
>JAJXTW010000203.1 GCA_021783455.1 Nitrospirota bacterium
CAGCCCGTTTGCCCGGTCCTCTTCGTCGAAAACGCCGACGATGAAGGGCCCGGTCCCCGGCGACCGGACCCGCGCGAGAGCCTCGTAATTCGTCTGTCCCAGCGCTGCGGCAAGTTTAGCGGCAAGTTCCTGCTTGTCCCCGGCAAGTTCGTTGATCGCCACAATATGCATGTCCGTTCCGTCTCCGATGGTCGTTTCGCGTTCAAGAGGCCATCCCCTGTTTCCGGTACCATTATACCGCGAACCGGGGACCCCTGCACGAACATCTTGGGGTCAACCGGTTACAGGGGTGACCCCAAAGGTTAACAGCATAGCCTCTCAGGCGAAATGCCTCGCCAACGAGCGACTCGAAATCCTGCCCGGGCATGGCACCGGGTGCGGCTACTTCCGGAGGCCGAGCTTCTTCCTCAGGGTCAGGCGGTTTATGCCCAAAAGCCTTGCCGCCTCGGTCTGATTGTCGTTGGTCCGGGGCATGAGATAGTCGAGGATGTGCCTGTCCACGTCAGCAAGAATTTTATCGTAGATATTCTTCTCTCCATTGTCCAGGGCGTTCTTCACAAGCGGAACGAGCGCGGCGGCCAGGGTGTTGTCGGGTGATCCCTCCCCCTGGCCTGCGAGGGCGCCGGAGCCGAGGTCCCGAAGCTCGTGCGTCGTGAGGTAGTCTGTCTTGCACATGGCGATGGCGGAGCGGATCGTATTCTCCAGTTCCCGGATGTTGCCGGGCCAGTCATAGGAAAGGAGCTTTTCCAGAAAGGCCTTTGTGACCCCGCTGATCGGCTTCTGTGCCGTTTTCACGTGGCGAAGGAACAGGCCCTGGACAAGCGGCTGGATGTCCTTTTTCCGCTCGCGAAGCGGAGGAACATGCACTTCCGCGACCCGGAGCCGGTGATACAGGTCCTCCCTGAAGGCGCCCTGGCGCACCATGGAGGTCAGGTCGCGGTTGGTGGCGGAGATCACCCGGACATTTACCCGGACCTCTCTCGTGCTTCCCACGGGGAAGAAGGTCTGCGTCTGAAGGAAGCGCAGCAGTTTTCCCTGCAAAGACAGCGGAAGCTCTCCTATCTCGTCGAAAAACACGCATCCGCCGTTCGCGGTTTTGAGCATGCCCTCCTTTGTCACCACTGCGCCCGTAAACGCCCCCCGCTCGTGTCCAAAGAGCTCCGACTCCAGGAGCGCCTCGGGTACGGCGGCGGCATTGATCACGACGAAAGGCTTTCCGATGCGCGATGAAAGCCGCCCGATGGACTCGGCCACGAGTTCTTTGCCGGTCCCGGTCTCGCCGGTTACCAGCACGGGCACATCCACCTGCGCTATGCGGGCGATCTTGTCGCAGAGGTCCATGGCCATCGTGGAACGGCCTATGATGACGCAGGTATCGGCCGGGGCGATCGCGTCCTTCGCGATATCGATTGCGCCGTTAAGCTCATGCATGAGGTCCCGCAAATCGTGAAGCACGAGTTTCAGCTTTTGTTTGTCCAGGGGCTTGCGCAGGATCTCATAGGCGCCGCTGACCGCTGCCTCCATGACGTGCCCGGTGCGCTCCTGGCCGGTAACGGCAAGGACAAGGCCCTTGCGGCTGCATTCCCTGATCATGGAGACATCTACCGAATCCATATCGAATACCAGGCAGGCCAGGTTGTCGCCGTACAAGACGGCGCCCGGCAATAAGGTATGGGCGAGACGATAGTCCCTGGGCAGCGCCCGCGCAAGCTCTTTGGGTAAAGAGCCGCTTTTGTCATTCGTTATGAGAAGAATGTTATGCATAGGGAATCCGTTTCTTCAGTACCTTCACATCTTCTGTATAAATAATATACTAATCGTATAATATTTGTACTGAAACGTCAAGATTTTTTTATTAACATATTGATTTTTAAAGCTTCTACTCTGGCAAGTACTTTGCAAAAAATAACCTGACCGGCACTCTGTGGTAATTGAATAATTGGGTACAATGGTAACGAAGTTCCTGATATACGATTTCCTTGGGCTGCGCCGCTCCCTCATCCAGTAATTATTCCAACTCGGGTGAGTGCTTCGGTAACATAGATTTTCAGCTGATTGGTAAGGAAGATGATTGCTGAAGAGACAAAGACCCTGAAAAATATCGAACCGAAGAAGACACCGATGCCCGAGCAGCCGCCTCAGGTCAGGCGGTTCAATTTCAAAGAGGTGTCCCTCGGTTACACCCCGGAGCTGGCTATGCGGGAAGCCCGGCGCTGCCTCCAGTGCAAGAAGCCCTTGTGCGTGACGGGCTGCCCCGTGGGCGTTCCGATCCCCCGCTTCATCAACGAAATACGGGAAGGCCGCTTCAGCGAGGCGATCGACCTTATCAAGGAGGCGAACCTCCTGCCCGCGGTTTGCGGCAGGGTGTGCCCGCAGGAGAATCAATGCGAGAAGCAGTGCACCCTTGCGAAGAAATTCGAGGCCGTGGGCATCGGCCGGCTCGAACGGTTTGCCGCCGACCAGGCGTTCTCAAACGGCGGCCCCCGGGTTCCCGCAATCGCAGAAAAGACCGGAAAGAAAGCCGCGGTCATCGGCAGCGGTCCCTCGGGGCTGGCCTGCGCATATGAGCTGGCGTGCCAGGGCCACGAGGTGGTCATCCACGAGGCGCTTCACGAAGCGGGAGGCGTTCTCGTTTACGGCATCCCGGAGTTTCGTCTCCCCAAAAGCATCGTCTCTGCCGAGATCGAAGTTCTCAAAAAGATGGGTGTAACGGTCATGCTGAACTCGGTTGCCGGAAAACTGTTCACGATCGATGAAGTCATGGAGCACTACGATGCCTGCTTTATCGGGAGCGGGGCCGGGTTGCCCAAATTCATGGGCATCGACGGAGAGCACCTGAACGGCGTCTATTCGGCCAACGAATTCCTCACCAGACTGAACCTTATGCGGGCCTACCAGTTCCCTGAGTTCGACACGCCGGTCAGGCGCGGGGACCGGGTGGCGGTTTTCGGGGGCGGCAATGTCGCGATGGACGCCGCACGGACCGCGCTCCGTATCGGCGCAGCGGACGTGGTCCTCATTTACCGCCGCTCGCTCCCGGAGCTTCCTGCCCGCAAAGAGGAGGTCCTTCACGCGCAGGAGGAAAGCGTCCGGTTCGAGCTCTGCACGAACCCGGTGCGGATCCTGGGGGACGGAGCGGAGCAGATACGATCCGTCCAGTGTGTGAGGATGGATCTCTGCGAACTGGACGAGTCCGGCCGGAGATCGCCGAAACCCATCGAGGGGTCGGATTTCACGATCCCGGTTGATGCCGCCATCGTCGCCCTGGGCACCGGGGCCAACCCGATCATCCCGAAGAGCGCAAAGAACATCAGGGTCGACAAGCGGATGTACATCATCGCCGACGAGGATACGGGCCGTACGAGCATCGAAGGCGTTTACGCGGGCGGCGATATCGTCACCGGATCCGCTACGGTTATTTCGGCTATGGGCGGGGGCAGAAAAGCCGCGAAGGCCATGCATGAGTACCTCATGCAGAGCGTTCCGGCAGTTCCGGCCTAATGTGCATATGGTCAGGAGAAAGACGATCTTAAAGGAGGGTGCGAAATGGAGACGCTTTACGGAAAGAACCCGAAGCACATCATGTGTCAGTGTAATGCCGAGGAAATGAAAGTGGAGGTGGTCACCATCAGCCTGAATGACCGGTGCCCGATCTGCGACCAGGTGCGTTATATTTGCATCCCGAAACGGGAAATACAGGTAAAAGAAGTGCGGCATATCGAAAGCTATGCAAACGTTGCCTGAAGGAACACGGGGGACATCCTAGAGCTCTCCCGGCACGTGCAGACTGTTTTCCTGAAAGACCAACGCTATAACTGTCCGTTTATTATCAAGGCGCACGTCATCCCCCGCGTCCTGTCCCAAATTCGAAAGCAAGGCAATCACCTCTTGGGGGAACTGCTGACGGACGTAAGGTATTTACCACACTACAGCGGTCCGCCGTTAAAGCGGAATTTCGTATTCAGCATCGAAGTGCCTGTCCACATAGTTGTTCCGTTCGAGCCTGTCGCACCGCCCAGCATCCGGCCGGCTCCGACTCCCTCCGTGAATCTCATAGCATTCAAAACTGTTCCGCTGGACACATCAATATCGACAATGAGGTTGTCCTGTCCGTTATAGGTGAACGTTCCCGGAAAAGGGATCCAGATATACTCGCCCGCGGGAACTCCTGCGGGAATGGTGAATGAGCCGCTGCTCACTAAGGTCGATGGCATACCGGCATTATAGTTCGCAGCGAATGACGTGGTGAGCTCAGAGAGGGTCGTATGTCCAAGCTTCAACGTGTAGGTATACGATCCCGTTGTCGTAGTCGCGCTGGTCTGCAGAGCGATCCCCGTGATCGGACCGGCGCCGTTGATCTCGCTTGCGAGATAGAGCATTTGGGTGCGATGCAGGCTGCCAAAGGGAAGATCCGAGCTGCTTTCACCGCCGTACTCGACCGCGTCATCCCCGCCTGAGAACAGGAACTGCATATTCGGAGGCTGCATCAGGTTTCCCGTGGCATCCTCCGGCGTTACCGTATCCAGCGCCTGATCAAGAGGCGTTGTATAGTCGAACTGCAGAAAAATTGTTTAGGAGCAGGCGCCAATGCGAATAAATTCGACAACGAGATTGTCCACACCATTGAAGTAGAACGGAGTGTCAAGGGTGAGCTTGATATAATCGCCGACACCCAGAGCCGGAATGGCTACCTGCTTGTTCTGCAGCACGGTCGCCAGCGGTCCCTTCCCCTGCTCGACGTTATTTGCGAACGTTGTGGTCAACGAGGTAAGGGATGTTTGGCCCATCCTTATCGTTACGTCGGGACAGGTGAGCCCGGTGGTTATGCTGTTCGACCGGAAGGCCACCGCTGTTACATAGCCGGAACCCTGTTTCCCGCAGCCCCGCTTGTTCCACTATAGAGATGCTGCACCCTGATATAGGGCACGACTGCGCTGAAATGCCTGTCCAAACTGGCACTGGCAACAGACATTTTATAGGCGGCCTTCGTGAACGTGCCAATCGCAAGCGGAGTAGACCCGTTGCCGGCAACACCAGCGCCATGAACGCCGGCAACGTCGCCGGCGCCGCCACACGCCGCAATCAGTGCCAACAAAGACAACAACGACAAAATCCGCACTACCCTCGATATACTTCGCATACACATTCTCCTCGAACGAACTATGTACTCTACCACTATGGGCGTGGAATATGCTCGCTAAACCGGTGATTGTCAAGAAAGAAGCAAGGAATTAAATTTCCCGCTATCCCAAGGCAAGCTGCCGCGCGTGCTAAGCCATTGAGACCTTAAGGAACTTAGGAAATCCTGGGCTCAGATCTTTTATTTTGACATTCTCCCTTGACCCTTCGTGTTGGTCAACTAAAAAAGGCGTCTCTCGCGGAGCTTGCTATATTGTAGAAAGTAGCTAAGCCGCGGCAAAAACGGCTATACTCTTTCTTGATTTGGAACCAGCTGGGGAGTTGGTAAATCCAAACCATAGAAAGGAGCATAGCCGTGAAAAAGATTA